>CAYSTR010000027.1:12040-13270 GCA_964433745.1 uncultured Oscillospiraceae bacterium
CATCATGAGCCCGCTCATCATAATATCGTTGTTCTCGATAATCAGCCTGCGCAGTAGGATTTGCAGCACCGTCTTCTGCGGGCTCTGTATGTAGATCATTGCTCTGAACCACTCGTTCCAATCTGCTACTATTGTCCATAGCGCAATAGTAGCCAAGATGGGCTTGGATATCGGCATCATGATCTTAAACATAATTACTATGTCGTTAGCACCGTCTATCTTCGCCGATTCCTCGAGCTCCACCGGCAGCTGAGTGAAGCTGTTTTTCAACACCATCATAGAGAAGGTCGCCACAAGTCCAGGCAGGACAAGCGCCGCGGTACTGTCTAACAGGCCAAGGTTCTTGACAAGGAGGTAGGACGGAATCAGTCCGCCGCTGAAATACATTGTAAAGGTTATTAGCAAAAGAATCGGAGTGCGCATCGGCAGATATTTGCGGGACAGCGCATACGCTGCACACACCATTACAAACATTGAGCATACGGTGAACAAAATCGATTTAAAGGCTGTATACCCAAACGAACGCCATATATCCGGGTTGCCGAGCGCAGTCTTATATGCCTCAAAGCTTATCTCTAACGGGAATAGGTGCAGACCGGGTCTCAACGCCTCCTTCGCTGTCGAGAGGGAGATCGAGAAGGAGTGCAAAAAGGGATAGAGCATTATAGCACACAAGAATGTAACGAACACAACTAGAACAATCTGGGTAATCTTTTCTGCTTTTGTCATGAGCTTAAACAAAAATCTCCGCCTCCTTCCTCATATTAGAATAAGCCGTCCTGACCCATTAATTTAACTGCACTGTTGGTGAGCAGTACACAGATAAATGCGAATACATTCTTAAATAGTCCCACTGCGGTGGACAGACCGTACTGCATACTGATAAGACCCATACGATAGGAGTAGGTGTCAAGAATATCCGAGACATTGTAGACTACAGGGCTATACATGTTGATAATCTGGTCAAAGCCGGCGTTTAGGATACCGCCCATACGTAAAACCAGCATAATCGAAATGGTGGGCATGAGACAGGGCAAGGTAATGCTAAGGATCTGCCTAAGCTTACCCGCACCATCCACCGTCGCCGCCTCGTACAGCGTTGGGTCTATACCGGTAAGTGCCGCCAGGTAGATGATACAGCTCCATCCCACTTCTTTCCAGATAGCGGTTGTGACTAGAGTAAAACGAAACCAGTTCTTATCCCCCATAAAATAGATAGGTTCAAAGCCT
>CAYSTR010000028.1:0-6192 GCA_964433745.1 uncultured Oscillospiraceae bacterium
CGGGGCGTTCTAAGCTAAATGTATGGGGTATTGTAACCCTTTCATTGATGCTATTAACATTGAGAATATTAAAATCGCTGTCCCTTTGAAATAACCAGTCTGAATTTATCTTGCTTTTAGTATACATAGCTCTCTCCTTTAGTCATTTCGTTGATCTGAATTATTACCTTACTAACTCCGCCGTACACCATCGCATCTAAACGTACGCTACCAAAGGGTGATGCTTTTAACTAATTGCCTGCTTCCATGTCGTACATCAGTTTCATTACATTTTCTCCTCAACTAAAGGAATATTATCAAACCCGCAAATTGTATTATTCATTACCTTAATACCTGTACATTTATTGAAGCTTAATAAGCTCTTTTTTCCGCTGAAAGGCTTAAAATCATAGGTCTGCTCTACAGTGTTATCGATAAATTCAATACCGTCTACATATCCAGCTGCAAGAATATTCGTGTCAAAATGATGAAACGTGTTACCAATAATTTTAATGTTCTTATGGAATGTTCCGGTTAATCCGATATTTTCATCAGGAGTAATGGAAATAACAGCCTCACCCCAGTTATTGTCCATGCAGTTAATAAATACATTGCCGCGCACAGTCAAATCTCTGCATACACCCGACTCAAACCAAAACCTTACATCCGCACCCTCTATTAAAATAGCAGTTCCGTGTACATTAAAGGTATTATCCTCAACAAGTACCTTACCGCATGTAGATATAAGCATTCCTCTGGCGCGGTTTTTCCCCATTGTACAGCGCCGCACTATAAGGTCACACATTCTGGAGCGGTTTTCCACGGCATGTCCGATTGTAACCTCGGCAGGTAATGGGTTTTTTAACCATAGCTTTTGGTAAGAGGCATTGATGAACTGCTGTTTCATAATATGACAACCGCTAATCTCCATGTAGTTTTGCGGGGACAAGAATGTTATCTCATCCTCCGGCTTATATATGTTTACACCTACCTGCTGCATGTGGTGGTACTTGACTATAATCTGCTTTCTGTCCTTTGATATGGCGGTTATTGTGTTATATATTCCATGACAGTTTAATGGGTCATCCATCTGTCCCTCAAATATACAATCCTCAACTAAAACTGTGCCTGTGCAGTTAACAAAATGCGTAGCATCTGCATTTGCAGAAGCATATAACCCGCTTTCCGGCTTAGGTATAACCTTAACGTTTGTAAGCGTCACATCTTCTGATAACTGTGCTGTTATTGCCATACCGTTAGCTCCGTGAATGTTTACATTATCAACTACTGTATTTTTACTGTTAATAATTGCAATGCCTTGTCCGCTTCTAGGCTCAACAATCATTACTGCTATATTTCCGGGTGTAAATGAACGTGTAAACTCTGTTTTAAGACGAATCACTCCCTCTGACAGTTCCTCTACCTCCATGGATTCAGGGCAACAGTTATCATTGGAACGGTAGGCGAGCCGCCCGGTATCGGGTAAATACTCTAAAATTAAAAGTATAGGGTTTGTTATGAACCCCTCAACATCAAGCCTTAGAACTCCGTTCTTTATCTGGTAGTTAAATATATCCTTGTCAACTTTAATATCTAAACTGGTCTCAGTTGAAGCGAGAATTGTCCCTTGTAGGAAAAATGGACGATGGAAGGACACCGAAAAGCCTGACAACCGTATATTCTCGCAGCTATCAACTATAAAAGGTGTAATCCTGCCATGGAATACAAGCTCGGCACCATCTGCTTCAATGGTAAAATCCTTAAAGCCTATAAGGGGAAAGGCTATCTTTACCATACCTGCGTCGTTATTGGTGACATAGTAAAACCTCTCAAAGCAATAGTCAGGATAAACATGATAAATACCCTCTTCAATTACTAATCTTTGTGCATTTTGTTCTTTACATACACTCAAAGCCTCATAGATTGCCAATGCACAATCGTTGTCCTTGGCTGTTTTATTTTCTGATAAGTAATCGCTCAGATAGACTGTTTTCATTTATAATCTCCTATCCCCCTACCAAAGCAAGGGATATTTCCTTTTATTACCTTAAGAAAAAAGTAATACTTGTGTACTCAGTTTGCAGGTGTTAGCATTCTTTTTATATCCTAACACCTGCCCAACCAAAGAAGCAGCAATACCATGGTTTTTTCTTCCATAAAATGTCTCAAAGAACATTTTATTTTCATTCGAGCTTCATCATAAAAGAATAACTATATTCTCCTTCTGCTATAATACGAAACTCCTCGTGTGCAAGTCCGGAAAGCGACCAACTGTCATCTCCGCCGACACCCATCTGACGATAATTTATTCGTACAACAGTTTTTGTCGGCAATGGTAAATCCTTCTGATGGGATGCCACTTCCATTTCTTCTGGTGTGTAATTCAAAACATTGGCCTCAAAGGTGGGATAACCTGAAAATGTAATTGAACCACCAAGCGTATTGGATATAGTGAGCTGCCTGACATCTGTCATGTTGCCGCATTCCTGAGGCTTTAGGTACGGGATAAGCCTGTTCGCAACGGTTGAACTGTAATTACCAACAAAAGCAGATTTTCTTTTGTCAATATAGTTCTCATGGGGACCTCTTCCAAACCATTGAAAGCGGTCAAAACTAAGCGGAAGCTGAAATAGGAATCCTATCTCGGGAATGATAGGCAGATTTTCACCGCATTTGAGAGTTGAATCAAACCTGATTGAACCGTTACTAAATATTGTTAACATGGTTGTCATCACCGATTGAGATGGAGTTTCAAGATAAAAGTTCCATTCCAATTTTACAGTGTTATTAGCTACAACGGGCTTCCCAAAGTGCTTTACTGCTCCCGCACCAACATATCTCCATAACGAGGATCGTATATTCTGTTTTGCACCACGGTCATTGTCAATACTAGCACGCCAGAAATTAACATTGATAGGCGAGTAAAGATACTCCTTGTTATTATATTTTAAACTAAATAAATCACCGGTACGTTTAGAGAACCTGTACTCAAAGCAGTCACCTATAACAGAAAGAACACCATAGGTTTCTTTTATAGATATATTTCCGGCACTAGAAATAGATACTGGATTTGCTTCCCCTTGATATACAAACTGTCCTTGTGCAACGATATGGTTAGCATTTGACCATGACTTATCTGTTTTGAGCTTTGCAGTGATTCCTAGAAACGTTTCCCCCTTTGTATCATATAAATCAATGGGCAAAGCTACCGATGTTGAGTTTCCGGCTTTGCAGCTGGTTTCAACAGAGCCTTTTTGTATAACTCCTTGCCCATTAAACAACTCCCAACAAAATATAAAATCACTTAAATCAGTGAATAGGTGTTTGTTTATAATTGTAGTTTCTCCCTTTGAAATATCAGAAGAACTAAACTCAATATTTTGATAGCAGGTTTTCACTTCATATAATTTCGGCGTTTCGGTACGGTCGGCAAATATAAGACCGTTTCCGCTGAAATTACCATCATTGTAGAGGTCGCCAAAGTCGCCGCCATAGCCTAAAAACTCTTTATCATTCTTATCACTTGTTAGAATGGCCTGGTCTACAAAATCCCATATAAATCCGCCTTGAAGCTTCTCATACTGGTCAAAAGCTTCCGTATATTTGTATAAGCTGCCGCAAGAGTTGCCCATTGCGTGAGCATATTCGCACAGAATTAGGGGCTTTTCAAAATTCCCCTCTGCGTAAGCAATACATTGCTCGGCAGTGCTGTACATTCTTGATTCTATATCGGATACATCGCTGTATCCTTTGCAAAACTGATAACCCTCATAGTGTACAAGACGTGTTTTATCGTTCTGCTTGAAAAAATTATACATAATCCTAAAGTTTTCACCGCCGAAGCTCTCATTGCCAAGCGACCATATTAAGATAGAAGGATGGTTGCGGTCACGGTAGAACATCTCCTTTGCTCTATCCATAACCCTCTCCGTCCACATTGGATTGCTTGCCGGTATACCTACCGGTTGTTCATCCTCTGGCAAGCCAAATATCCAAGAACCGTGGGTTTCAAGATTTACCTCATCTATTACATATAAACCGTATTCATCACACAGGTCATACCACAACGGGTGGTTTGGGTAGTGTGAAGTGCGAACTGCGTTGATATTGTTTTTTTTCATTACCAGTATATCACTCAGCATCGCTTCCTTTGTAATCGCTCGTCCAAACTCAGCTCCGAATTCGTGTCTATTAACACCTTTGAAAATAATCCTTTTGCCATTGATAAGCATGATTCCATTTTTCATCTCAAAGGTTCTAAATCCGACCCTTTTTGTTATACTCATTGCATTGTCATTATCAGTCAGTGTGAGAATTAATCTATAGAGCGCCGGGTTTTCCGCACTCCATTGTGCGGGTTTATTAGTGGTAACAGATATAGCGGCTTTTCCTTCCATTACAGGAGTTACACTTGAAAAAATTAGTGCGCCACAGCTATCGTATAGTTCGGCATTTAATTCTGCGTTTTCACCCGCTACTGCGTCTACATTAATATGAATTACACCATTTATGTAGTTCTCATCGAGGGTAGAGGATATAGAATAGTCTGAAATATGGGATTTGGGGAGACTATAAATACTTACATCACGGAATATTCCGGAAAGACGGAAAAAGTCTTGATCCTCAAGCCAGCTTCCTGTACACCAGCGCATAACCTTAACTAAAAGTGTGTTGTGCTCATGCACCAAACCCGATATGTCAAACTCCGCCGGGGTAAATGAGCCCTCGCTGTAGCCTACAAAGCTTCCGTTAAGGTATACTTCACAGCATGACTCTACACCCTCAAAACGCAAAAATGTTTTTTCTTGTAGGTTTTGTCTAAAGTTAAATTCGCATTGATATAATCCCACAGGGTTGTATTTCTGCGGATAATCCGGAGGCATAATATCTTCGGTCTGTTCCCAGGGATACTTACAATTTACATATTGGGGATAATCATATCCTTGCAGCTGCCAGTTGGACGGCACATCAATAAACCCCCACCCAGAGCAGTCAATCTGCCCGCTCAATCCGTCAGGATAGGATGACTTGAAGACGGTTGGGTTTTCATAATAACTAAATTTCCATCTTCCGTTTAGACAAATAGCTTCTGTACCATCGGGGATTATGTTTGCGTGAGGTGCACATTTGTTCTTTTTAAAAACCATTACTGTTGCTTCTCCTTTTAGTCGATATAAAGATTAACATTATCGCTCTTAACCAGTATATAGTTAAGAGCGATATAAAAACGTTGCTTTTACTTGTTATACATTTCAATAACAGTTTGTGCAGTAGCTTCGGCGGTTTTTGCCTGTGAATACCAGTAATCGTAAATCTTGTCGGGATTAAACTGCTTTACTCCTTCCATAAGGCTTGTAACAGCAGCATCAAATGTAGCATCGTTCTCTGACATGATTATTTTATACTGATTTTTGAAGATGTATTCTGATAGATTTGTTGCGTCTAGCTTTAGATCGTCGCTTAATTGTCCTAAATTCATAGCACTCAGATATGTGGATTGCTTTAGCTTTGAAGCATATGCTTCAGAAAGAGACTTTGCTTTATAGTACTCAAGCTGATCCTTTTGAACAGCGCTCAGTTTCAACGCTGCAACTTCAGGCTCAAATTGCAAGGATATGTAAGTGTTAGTTTCTGGGTCAATTTCACCGCCGCAGTATCCTGCAATATGTGTATAAACCTTGCCGCCTGTTCTAACTATTCTTTCATCATAGTCAATGGATTCGTCATAAAGAGAGGGTTTTGCCTTAGGCTTTCCGTCAACCATCTCCCAATCCTCACCTTCAATACCGTTATTTGCTATTCTAGAGAACTCATAAGAGGACATATAGTCTAAGAGGGCTACCATCCTAGCGGGATCCTCGGTTTTGCTTGATATAAAGTACTTCCTTTCACCTGCTATGTTTACCCCTTTAAGACTCTGAATATCAGTTCCTATACCAGGCACTAAAGCAAATCCAATGTTATTTTTACCAGCTTTGTCATAATCGGATTGGAATCCTCCCGGAAGCCAACCGGGATTAAAGTAGTAGTAAAGCCCTTGCCTGCATTTGTCTTGGAAGGCATCCCATTTTTGTACAAAGGATTCAGGATCGAGTATTCCCATTTGATATGCCTTATTGTAAAAGCGTAATGCTCTATAGAGAGAACTGTTCTTATCAAACAATTGATTTCCTTCAACAGCCTTAGATGTTCTTGAGTCAATGCCTAGGGTCC
>CAYSTR010000028.1:6202-12956 GCA_964433745.1 uncultured Oscillospiraceae bacterium
GACATATGCGCGCCCGCTGGCACCATACATAATCTGCCAGTCTCCCCAACCCATGTCGTCACCAAACCAGGCTCCAATTGCATAGACCTTTTTGCCTTCGTCATTGGTTGGGTACTTGTCCTGCATATCTTTTAGTACATTTAACAAATCATCCTCGGTTTCGAGCTTTGGATAACCCAATTCTTTATATAAATCCCATCTTATGTAGTCGCCAATAGTAGGGGCACTACCATCACTCCAAGAACCTTTTGCCATACCAATCATATAGAGATCTTCTCCGCCGCCGAATACTTGCTTAAGCATATAGATGGAAGCCTGCGCTTTTTTGTCAGAGGTTAGTATTGGAGCAATTTCGGGTATTAAATAATCATTGAGCTTTAATATCTGCTTAGCCTTTATTAGGTTCGGCACATTGTCATCATATGCATTAAAAATATCGGGTAAATCATCCGCAGCAGCCAACGCACTTATCTTTGTTTTCCAGTCTGAAGCGTCGGTACCGTCTAAAAGTTCAATTTCAATGTTAAATTTTTCATTTAACATTTTAGAAACAGGATCATTCTGTACACCAAATTCTGAGTATGCCGGGCTTGCATTAGCTACAATTTTTATGGATAGCTTCTTCTCGTAGTTTACTCCGCCAGAGGACTCAGCCGGTTGACTGCTATTATCCACTTTGGCAACAGACGATGGCTCCGCTGAAGATGTCCCGGAATTATTGCATGCTGCCAATGAAACAGCAAGAATAATACCAGCCAAGAGAATGGAAACTAACTTTTTCACTTTCATAATAGACCTCCTATAATATTATTAAAACACAGATTTTTTTAGTTTTGTTAATCTGTGGTTTTAAACCTAGCCTTTAACAGCACCTAACATCATCCCCTTTATAAAGTACTTTTGCATAATGGGGTAAACACAAAGGATGGGAAATATTGTAATGAATGTCATTGTTAATCGAAGAGAAGCTGGAGTTATTTGTCTTGCTAGGTTTTCACCCACCGCAGCAGAGTTATTTGCACGAGCGGCTTCTGCCATATTGCTCTGTAACATGTTATATAGCTTATACTGTAATGTATATAGTTTAGAATCGTTGATAAAGTACAGCGTATCGGACCATACATTCCATTGTCCTACTGCCGCAAAAACAACGATACAAGCCAAAATCGGAGTACAAAGCGGAAATATAACCTTAATAAATATCTGCATTATACCAGCACCGTCGATTTCAGCTGATTCTTGTAATGTCGAAGGAATGGATTCTATATATGTCTTAACTAGAATAACGAAATATGCACTTACAGCACCCGGGATTATGTAAATTAAGAAGTTATTAATAAGGCGTAGATTAACAATTAATATATAGTAGGGAATCAATCCCGCTCCAAAATACATCGTAATGATTAAAAA
Organism: uncultured Oscillospiraceae bacterium; assembly: GCA_964433745.1. Lineage (GTDB taxonomy): Bacteria > Bacillota > Clostridia > Oscillospirales > Ruminococcaceae > CAYSTR01. Next base: position 7,613 of record CAYSTR010000028.1, read on the forward strand.
CCGATAGAGAAACTTTCTGAAAAATACTTCCTTATAAGTAAACAAATAAGCAACAAAGGTTGAGCAAAGCACCGTTAATCCCGTTCCTAGAATGGTTCTGGACACTGAAATAAACACACTCAACATCAATCCCCTTGTTCTAAAAACCGCAAAATAAGTTTCAAGCGTAAACTCCCTTGGTAAAATATATACGCCTTTTGAAATGGCTGAGGCAGAGCTGAGAGAGCAGATAAAAATATAATAGAAGGGATAGAGACAGATAAATGCAAAGGCTGTCAGCAATGTGATATTTATTAACTTGAATAATTTGTCGGGTAAATTATATTTTTTAAACAATACTTTCACCCCTTATTCTTTTCGCTATATAGTTCGATATAAATAGTAGCATAACACTAACAATTGACTTGAGTATTCCCATCGCAGTAGAGAAGCTATATTCCTTGTTTATCATTCCCAAACGATAAACATAGGTATCAAAAACCTCCAGCTTGTCACGAGTTAATGCATTTTGGAATACCCAAAATTGGTCAAATCCATTTGAGAGGATTCCCGCTACTGCTAAAAGGAACAGAACCAAATAGGTTGAGGCTACTCCGGGTAACGTTATATGTATAATTTTTTGAAATCTATTTGCTCCGTCAATAGATGCCGCTTCATATAACGCAGGGTCAATTCCCGCTATAGCTGCTAAATATACAATGGCTCCCCAGCCGGTGCTCTTCCATATACCAATCCCGATTTGTATAAACCAAGCATACTGTTCATTCCCCAAAATATCTATTGGGGTATTAATTAGCCCTATCTTCATTAGTACCTGATTAACAACGCCCGAATCTGAGGCAAATAAGCTAAACACTATAGCATATACCAAAACCCAGGAAATAAAATTCGGTATGGAAGTTATTGATTGAATAATTCTTGAATACCTTCTACTATCAATTTGCGAAACCATAATTGCAAAAATAACCGGAACAACAGAACATAATAATGAAAGCCCGCCTATTGCCAATGTGTTAATCATAACCGTTTGGAAGGCTGAACCGCCAGAAAAAACCGTAATAAAATTTTTAAGACCGATAAATCTCATCTCTGACAGTTTAAGACCAGGGGTATAATCAACAAATGCATAACTCCAACCAAACAACGGAATATAGCTAAATACTGTAACAAATACTAAGAATGGTAATAATAAAAAGAAGAGCTTCCACGATTTTTTATACTTTACGCTAAAATATTTGGAAATGTTCTTAATGACATTATTTTTAGCCTTCTTGGTCAAAGTGCCCATAATATTCCCCTTTCGTATTGGTATATTTGCAATTTTTCGCCAAAGATATTGATTTAGTATATTAATATATTATACATATTGGCATGTTGATTCAAGTAGAATTCGCCCAACAACTTAGCAAATCCGACCATTAATTGCCTAAGTACAAGTTTATTTTTCATAGACGAATCTAAACATTATTGCTGACAATAGGCGTTTTTCCTATAATACTGTAGATATAAATTAAGATAATATAATTCGTATTGATAAAAAAGCCGAATTTACTAAGAAATGAAACTCAGTAAATTCGGCTTCTATTCTGTTTTTTTAAGTCCAACCGGGGTAAGCTACCACCATCTTTCTATCAAGTTGACCGTCTCCTATTTCACTTTGGTATCTGAACTTTCTTGGTGTTTTCTTTGTAGCACTCATAAACGCTCGATTAAAGCATGAAATAGATGAAAAACCGACATCCTGAGAAATGGACAGAATAGAACGATCGGTTGTTTTAATAAGGTTACAAGCTTTTTCAATTCTAACAGTGTTTACATATGCTAAAGGTGAGCAGCCCATTATTTGACGAAATATTCGTCTAAAATGCGTCTCGCTTAAAAAGCATAATTCAGACAATTGTTTTATATGTATGGGACTCATATAATTATTCCCAATAAATTGCAAAGCTGGTAATATTGGAAGAGATTCCTTTTTTATTTTTTTATTTAAATGCGTAACTTCTGATGTTTTTGCAATGTTTTGTATACGCTCAAACTCAAAGTATAGTGCCAGGACATAACTCTTAACTATGTTCTTGTAGTCAGATTGCTTTGTTCGCATTTCATCAATTATTCTAGTCATAAGAAAATGTACTGACGGGTATTCATCCCTACTTATGATAAACTTAAATTGTTCTATGGAAGGTACTGTAAACTCAAAATTGCTTTTATTTATTCCTCGATTAACAAAATCGGCAAATAATTCATTCATATCAACAAATATAAACGTCCAAAGACTTTCCCCTTCTTCTGATGAGAAGGTATTATGGGGTATGTGCTTTGGTATGCATGTTACGTCACCGGCTTTGAAATCTATTGGGGTACCCTCAAATAACATGGTTCCCTTATTAAGATGACAATAACCAATTTCTAAGCAATTATGAAAATGGTAATCACGCATTACTTCTTTAGTAAGATACCATCTGTCACCATCTAAAAATAAGAAAGGAAAGTTCATATCAAGGTCGTAATATCTATATTGAAATATACTTTTACTAGTTCTTGACATGTTTTACCGCTCCTACAATAAAGTATCTACCTTATAAATGTATTATATTATACAATTACTACAAAGTCAATAAAAATTATTACCCATTTAATGGCTATCATGCCATTGGCTATCGTATTAAATAGTCAAAATTACAAAGTTATTCATTGATTATCGATAGAAAAAGAATATTAAATCTTATACCATATAATAAATGTAAATATAAAATAATTAGGAGTATGAATATTATGATACATGAAACCCAGTTCAAAAATCCGCCTTTAAAGTACAGAACAGCCATAATGCACCACAGTTGGAATGAAGATTATGACAGGTTAATGCAGTTAATACGTGAATATGGTTATAGCGGTGTAGTAACAAATGTGGAGTTTAAAAGCGGATTTACGAGCAACAATGAAAATCTGAAAGGATTTGACAAAATTCTAAAAGCCTTAGAGCAAAACGAGCTGTCATACTGGATTTATGATGAGGCTGGTTACCCCAGTGGATTTGCGGGCGGATTGACCTTATTAAAAAATCCTGAAAATGAAGCTAAAGGTCTTTATATGCGGAAAATTCAAGCCTTTACTAAAAAGGATGTTGACTTTATTATTGATAACGAATCAGATAAAATCGTTTATGCGGTGAAATATCCATTTATTAAAAATGAACCTGCAGAAACGAGAATTGATGTCACAAGAGCTGAGGAAGTATTGTTTCAAGCCAGACGTGTTACCTGCACCCTAGATGCTGGTTTTGCTTTATACATCTTTATCGTAAAATCTGCATTCGAGGGTTCTCATGGTACACACAATGTATGTGGTTATAATCGCTATATAAACATCATGAACAAGGATGCAGTGAGCGCCTTTATTGAAGCAGCGTACGAACCTATCTACAAAAACAACGAGGATGCTTACAAAAATTGCGTTGCTGTATTTACCGATGAGCCAAGCCTATCAACTACCTACTTCCGTGATTATGAAAGGTTTGATTATGCGCTTGCTCCTTGGGAGGACAGCTTATTTGATAAATTTGAAGAGTTATATGGATATTCATTAAAGAATTATTTGCCCTATATTTTTGAAGGAACAAACTTCGAGGTTCGTAAAATCAGGGTTGATTATTACAATCTTGTCGGGAGTATGATATGTAATGCTTTTACAAAACAACTAAGCGAATGGTGCGGAAAACACGGAGCTGCATTTTCAGGTCATTATCTTGCCGAAGAAAGCATTGTATCCCAAGTTGGCTCATATGGCAACTTTGTAAGTGCGTTAAGAGGAGCAGCAAAACCGGGGATGGATATTTTAGAATGTACTCCCGAAATATACAGACCCAATGCGGCTAAATATATTAATATGATAAACAGAAAAAATAACGTTAACGGATTTATGGTAGAGCTTTGCCCGTTCTTCCAAATTGAGCTGTTTAACCTCGCTCCTTATGATAATATGTTGGGGACAATTAATCTATTGTTTCTAGGTGGTGTAAGACACTGTAATACTTATTATTTACCTTACATTAAAGATAATGGCAAGGTATATATTTCCGGATGTCTGGATAAGGAGCAGGCTAATAGCTTCAATGAATATGTGGGAAGATTGGGGTTAATGCTTGAGAATACACATTCATGCACCGATACATTTATTTATTATCCTATTGAGGATGTTCAAGCTAAATTTGAACCTGAAAATTCAGCAATTAATGGCAGCAAATATCAGATGAATAAATCCGATATCAGTATAGATAAAATCGCCAAGGTAATTCATGCAAAAGGGTTTCAATATGAAATTGTAGACAGCGAAGATATTCTCTCTCTTTGTAATATGGGGCAACCAATGCTGGCCGGCAATGTTGTTAAGACACTCATAATTCCGAATATGGACTACATAAACGATGAGGTGGCAAAAAGCTTACAAAAGCTCAAAAACAAAAATATAACCATTGTTTTTGAAGGAAGTTTACCAAAGCATGGTATAACTTCTAAGGATATTGCTGCTTATCTTACAGGTTTTCGAGCCACAACAACTGAGGGAATTTTAGATTTGTTAGCAAAACAAAGTTCTAGGCTAAATGTTTCAAGTAAAAACAATACGGATTTTTACTTGGGCAAGTATATTAAGGAAGGAAACACTTTTTATATGCTAGTAAATGGTATAAACGAGTGTACTGAGTTTAAAATATACAATACTCCCGATTCGGCACTAGAGATCTATGATATAGGAAGCGGTACAGTCTATTCTACACAGGATTTCACATTGACGATAAATGGGTATAGAGCGGTATTTTTTAGAACGATTTAATTAAATTTTATATTGAGTGGACATTGTGCTCATGGGACATGGCGTGCGCTAAGCGGAAACAGTAAGGGGATAATTCCCCTTACTGTTTATTTTGTCTAAGAAGTTATAATCATCCACATATGTTATTGACTAAATACAGGATTTTATTGTGAGATTGTGATGCTCACTTAATTATTCCTTTAAATATGTTACTAATAGGAAACTATGGTCAAGCTATCGCCTTTGATTGCTATAGCAGGGTTGTTTTGTTTCCAGAGCATTTCGGCTTTTAGTGTAATTTCTCCCGCCTGTTTGGTGGAACGTATTAGTACCGTCGCTATACCTGCCTCGGGACAAACGGGATTTGCTCCGATACTACTGTCACCGATAATCTCTCCTTCTCCTTCAGCCGAAATGAGTATCGGGTGTCTGTCTGCCATAAAAGGTACGACATTACCCTCGCGGTCGAGAACTGAGCAGTGTACTACCATGATGTCACTGCCGTCCGCTCTCAGAGGTATACCCATTTCAT
>CAYSTR010000029.1:0-12896 GCA_964433745.1 uncultured Oscillospiraceae bacterium
GGATGTAATGGATGCACCTATGACACTGATAAGGTTTAGCTTGAACTGTCCTTTTATGAGCGGCAGTTCAAGGCTGAAGAACCGGCGCACAGGTCCTACACCGTCTAGAGTTGCCGCCTCCCACACCGATTCACTTACACCGTTTAGTCCGCCCAGATAGATGAGCGCCACATTCGCCGACACAAACGGAATACCGGTCATGATAATCGTCCACTTAATGAGGGCGGGGTCGCCGAGAAAGAGGATTTTTGTGAACCCCAGCTTCTCAATGAGCAGGTTTATAGCTCCGAAGTCGTACCCCAGAATGAATATCCACATGAGCGTAAACACAAGCCCCGGTACAACCATGGGCAGACAGAGAAGTACGCGGTAGATATACTGTGTGCGGCTGCTTTTTATGCGGAACATGACCACACAGCACACAATAGTCGGTATCATGAGCACCAGATTTGCGGCGAGAAAGAAGAGCATGTTGTTGATGGATGCCCAGAATTCCGGGTCAGAAAATATCCGTTCAAAGTTTTCAAGCCCCACAAACACAGGCTCGGGATTTCTCTTTGACCATGTAAAAAACGACTTGACGACACCGTCTAGCATAGGTATCCAGTCAAATATAATATTACTAAGAAGAGCGGGAAGTGCAAACAAAACGCCCACAATAGCGGTGTAGGAAAACACCTTTCTCAGACCGTTCTTCTTTTTAAGCTGCTCTATATTGTCAATATCAAGGACAATGCACACGGTTTTTTCCCATAATCCCTTTAAAAAGGTATTGTCCCTCTGCGCCGAACCGGACATGTATTCACCCCTATATATTAATCTCTAAACCGTCATATCCCACAATGAAGCCATACTTTTCTGTCCCCGCCACAAGCTCCGCATGGGAGTTGGCGGCATTGTGCGTAAAGTGCGTCAGTACAAACTGTGTGCTGTCATCCGCACTTCCTTGTGCGATTAGCCGCTCCCGCACATCGCGGCAGGCGGGGAATCCCATGTGATTTATGCGCAGCTCATGCAGTCCCAGTACACAGTCCATCTCCGCAGCATGAAGCCGTTTACCCTTTAAAAAATCGAACACCGACTCGGGATAGTACCCGGAATCGTGACCGTACAAAAATGTCCGTCCGTCCTTTTCTATATAGTATAAAAGACAGTTTTCCAGCGGGTTATGATCGGCAGGAAGTGCCGTGACCCCATATTCCCCCGCAAAAAAGGTATCCCCCGCCTTGACTATATGAAACTTCAGCTGATCGGCATACTCTGTCAATCCCCGCTTCTCAAACCGGGCAAAACACGCCTCGTTGCCATAGAGGTGAATAACAGGAGTGTTTCGGCGTGCGAACACAGGGGTAACCGCCATGGCCAGTTCGTCCACATCGAAATGATCCTCGTGAGCGTGGGAGAGCAGTATGTGCGGAATGTTAAAAAGGTTCAGTCCGTGAGTTAGCTTGTGCATGTATATGTCGGGGCTTATGTCTATGAGCAGTGTATCGTCTATGAGCGTTCCGCAGCGGCGGCGAATGTCCTTGCCGCCTAATTCAATAGCTTTAGCGCAGAACTCACAGCTGCACCATATACCGGGTATCGCTTCCGCCGCCGCCGTTCCCAGAAGCTTAAATCGCATAATCTGTCTCCTTGTTAGGACAGGGGAACAAGTATTTCTTGCCCCCCTGTTTTATAAAAGCTATTTAATCTCCTTTAAATTGCCGGTCTTATCATAGAAATATTCTGTGTAGAGCTTCTGTCTTAGCTGTGCAAACTTGAGCGCCCGCTCCTTATCGGCTTTAGTGTCAGCAGAAGCGGATTTTACCTCTGCCTCGGCGTCGGTCACTGCTTGTGCAAGTGCTTCTACCGTGGGGATATCCCCTACCCATTCGGGAGCGGAGATGGTCTGGACGGTGGACTGCCAGTCTGCCTCGCCCTTTATGAACTTCATAAGGTCTACATCCCAGCCCGACTTACCCCACTCGATTACGGTGTAACCCAGAATGTTCTTGACATAACCGACGGAGGAAGTCCGAATGAAGTTGTTCATCATGTCAATTATCTTGACATCCTTAACAGGTGAAAGGGACTGTGCGGTCTCGACATACTTAGACTGTGCATCATAGCTTGAGAAGTACTTGAGGAAGTCGATTGCCGCGTCAAGCTTCTCTTTATTATCCGCGAGCTTCGCGTTTACAGAGAAGCCCATCTCATTAGACTCTATGCCTACGTGCTGTGTGGGTTTGTTGTTGGCGTAGGGCTTGGCAGCATCGGACTCCTCCTGTGTAATCCAACCCTTTTCTACAGCGTAGTCCAGTGTGTCGTCCGTCATATAGGGAAACTGGAATATACCGTAACCGTCGGGGAACTTACTGTCGGACAGTGAGGTGGTGAGCGCATCATAGTCCCAGAAGCTTGAAGTTATCATGGCCGACTTGCCGTTTGCGAAGGTCAGTATCTCGGTCTCAGGAGAATTTTCTGCCCAGCTGGTTTGATAGTAGCTCAAATGCTGCTTCATCAGCTTGAATAATGCCGGATAGTATGGCAGATTGTCAAGCGGCATGTCGGTACCCTTATCATAACAGGTCAATACATATAGCTTATCATAATAAAGGTCAAATGTAAACTCCTCGTCGGTAATATCATCCGAGAAGAACTTGTCTTGATAGTCCGGACCAAAGCTGTTGCCAATCTGCGACACCTTGCCGCCTAGGTCACTAGAGCCTGCAATCGGGGCGACCTCCGCATTGCCCGCCAGAGCCTCGAGCCACTCGAACATCTCCTTCCAGGTGGTGGGGGTCTTTTGCGGGTCAAGCCCGGCTTTCTTAATTAGCGAGGTGTTAAAAACATATATCCTGCCCGCATAGACATTGGGGTTGCCGTCGTTGGGGACAATAAGCCACGCATTGGCATCGGTGGCATTGGCTTCTACGGGGATTGCTTTATCCTCATTGATGAAGTTGTTTATCCATTTATCGCTTCTCTTATCGTAGGGATTTTCCTCATTTAGGTAGTCGCGCAGATTGAGAAGATTCTGGCTGTATGTAAGACGCTGTCCCGACTTCATCTGGATTATGTCGGGAGCTGTGCCGCCTGCAAAGCCTGTTTCAAGGATACTGCCATAGGTCGAGTCCTGCTCGTACTTTATCTTTATGTTCACGTTGCTGTGGGTTTTCATGTAGTCCTTCGCCGCTTGCTCATATCCCTTGTAGTAGTTGGTGGCGGAATCGGGGCCGTGCCATGTCAGAATTTCAATCTCTGTTTTATTGCCGCCCGACTGGCATCCGGCAAACAGACCGGCAGTTATAACCATTGCCAGTGCCAAGCAGAGTATCCTACCTAATAAGGCTTTCATGTATTCGTCCTCCTTAAAATAAACATACAATTTTCATTGCAGATTCTTTAATTTTATAGTACAATATATTTTATCATAATAATATACGATAATTGCCGCAAAATAATTTATATTTGCTAAATTAGTAGCTTTTGACAAAAGCTACTAATTTAGCAAATATAAATTAGTAGCTTTTGTCAAAAGGAGCATAAAAATGAGCCAGTCTCTTATTCTGGACGTGAGGTATTATGATAAAGGGCACTCGTTTTCTGCCCATCAGCACGGGGAGCATGAGCTAATCTACATCGCAAACGGTATCACCGCTATGACGATAAACGGCAAAAAGCAGATAGTTGACAGAAACCGTCTCGTCTTTCTGTCGTCAGAGGATGTGCATTCGGGGGATGTGCTCACATCCGGCTTTGAGCAGTACAGCCTCATGCTTTCCCCGCCTTTGCTTGACCCTTTTATCAAGGACACAAAGCTTACATCTATATTTAGAAACCGTCCGGCGGGGTTTGAGCCGGTGGTACACGCTCCTAGCTTCACACATGAGCTTTTGCGCAAGCTCTATGCCGAACATAGAGGCGGGGAGGATTACGCCGGCGACATGATGTGCGCCTATCTTAGGGAGATTCTCATTCGGCTTTACCGTCAGGACAAAAGGGCGTTTCCTGTGCTTCGTATGCAGAATAAGCGGGAGATTTTTGCGGTGCAAGGATATATCGACCAGAACTTTCGTGATAACATCAATATCACGGAGATAGCCGAACGCTTTTATATGAGCAGCTACTATCTCTCACACGCCTTTCACAAGCTTGTGGGCATGAGCCCCAGACAATATCTGACCCACGTGAGATTAGAGCACGCAAAGACACTGTTAAACGAAACGCCCATGTCCGTTCAGGAGGTGGCGCAAAACAGCGGGTTTCCGGATGTGAATGCATTTATCCGCTCTTTCCGCCAGATTATGGGGTTAACGCCGGGTCAGTACCGCAATATGCGCGAGGATAAATAAAGTGTTAACAGGGCGATTTTGCAAATTAATTCACACTTTTTCAAAAAAGTGTAAAATTTCTTAAGCGTGTTGATTTTCGGTTAGTATTAATATATAATGTACGCAAGGAAACAATTTGGGGAGGATATATAATGATTAAGCTGGGAGTTAACTCTGTTCTGTTTAAGGCATTTTCTTTTCGGGAGGCGGCAGCCGCCATCAAGCTTGCGGGCTATGACGGTGTGGAGCTGTCGGCTATCCAAGGTATGTGTGAGCACCTTGACCCGGTGAACTACAAGGCGCAAAAAGACGAGCTTTTAGCCGTCAAGGAGGAGACCGGTCTGGAGTTTCTGTCTACAGAGGTGGCATCCCTCGACGAGGAGAGACTAAAACATGCATTTGAGGCGTGTGCCGCAGTGGGTATCCCCATAGTAAATGTAGGGCCCGGCGGCAAGTCGGACGATGAGGAGACACTAAAGGCAAGCATAGAGCAGCTCATTAAGATGTCCGAGCTTGCGGGTACATACGGTGTGACACTCTGCTGTAAGGCGCATGTCGGCTCGTCCATATACAATACACCAACTACACTTACCGCTATGAACGAGATAAAGAGTGCAAGCTTCGGCGTGGACATGGATCCCAGCCACATCCACCGTGCGGGCGAGAAGCCGGAGGATGCGCTGTTTGCCGTCATTAGCCGCGTTAAGCATGTACATATCCGTGACTGTAAGGGTCTAGGTCCCACCCCCGGAACTCCGGCGTTACAGGCTTGCGGCAGGGGAGATATAAATCTTCCCGGTTACTTTAAGTCCATGGTGGATGCGAAATATAGCGGACCTGTGTGTCTGGAGGTTATAGGCCCTGAGCTTACTATGACGGAAGCGTCCATCATAGCGGCTGAGAGCTATGGTTATATGAATGCACAGCTAAAGCTTCTGGGCGCAAGATAAAAAGAAAGAGGAAAAAAATGAACCAATTTTTCAATATAACCAAGCTAACCAAAGGACAGACCCGCTTAATAACAGGCGAGAACGTGTACGGTGATAAGGGCAGGGGCGGTATGGCTAAAAGCTCTGATACCCCGCAGGAGGAGGTAGCACGTATCGGTCAGGTGTGGGAGCACACAATGGAAAACTTTGACCGCGCCTGCCATCGTGACCTTAATAAAGAGAACTTTGGGCAGACATGGAAGGTTCGTCCGTGCATTACGCTAAAGAATAAATCGGTGACAACACTCATGGACGTGGACGGTCCTGCCACTATAACCCACATCTGGATTACGGTGGACAGTAAGTTCTACCGCGATATAATTGTCAGAATGTACTGGGATAATGAGGATATCCCCAGCGTGGAGGTTCCTCTGGGCGACTTCTTTTTGTGCGGCTTTTCGGCTCGTCAAAAGGTAGTGGCTATTCCCATCAACGTCAATCCCTCGGGCGGAATGAACTGTTATTTCCCCATGCCGTTTCGTAAGCACGCTAAAATAACAGTCGAGAACCGCAACCCGCAGGATATAGGCGGCTTCTTCTACGCCATAAGCTATGAGCTGGGTGAGGTTTTGGCGGACGAGGCATATTTCCACGCATTCTTTAACCGCACAAACCCTCTTCCCTACGGTGAGGACTATGTAATAGTTGACGGTATCAAGGGCAAGGGGCACTATGTAGGTACATTCATGGGCTGGCAGCAAAACAGCTCCGGCTGGTGGGGTGAGGGTGAGTTTAAGGCGTTTATCGACGGCGACACCGATTTCCCGACCTACTGCGGCACAGGCACAGAGGACTATTTCGGCGGCGCATGGTGCTTTAGTGAGAGCTATTCCGCACCGTTTCTGGGATACCAGGACATTAGCGCCGACAAAGCCAAAAGAGAGCAAAACCTCTTGGGTGACCGTCACGCCATGTACCGTTTCCACATTATGGATCCCATCCGCTTTGAGTCCGATCTGCGCGTGACAATGCAGGCCATCGGCTGGCGCAGTGAGGGGCGGTATCTGCCGCTTCAAGATGATCTTTGCTCTGTTGCCTACTGGTATCAGGCAGAGCCCCACGTGAAGTTCCCGGAGCTTGGCGACCGAGATGCTCTGGAAGTTATTTAAAATTACGATAGGAGAAGAATAAATGAAAAAGCCCAATCTTTTGTTTTTCGGCATCGACAGCCTAAGGCGCGACCATATGAGCCTTTACGGCTATGACCGTCTGACCACCCCGCACATCGACAAGTACCTGGAGGATGCTGTGGTGTTTGACGCTTGCTTCAGCCCCCACATCCCCACCACACCCGGCTACTCCAACATGCTCACGGGTATGGACTGCTTCTCGACAAACGTTGTCGCTCTGCGCCACGAGGGTACAATCGACCCGAACGTAAAGACACTCCCGGAGCTTTTAAAGGAGCAGGGGTACAACACTACCTGTGTAGGCTTTACAGGAAACGCCGCCTCACGCGGGTTTGATACATATCTGGAATTTTCGGGTTGGGGCTCGTGGGAAGCCGGACGTTCTCCCAAGGCGGAGAACCTCAATGCCGTGGTTATGCCGGAGCTTGAGCGTCTGGCTAAGGAGGATAAGCCCTTCTTCCTGTTCATGAGACATATGGATCCTCACTCACCCTATCTCGCTCCCGAGCCGTTCCACAAGATGTTCTATCAGGGAGACGAGTTTGATAAAGAGAATAAGTCTTTAGACCCGGTCTACAACTTCAAGCCGTTTTGTGACTACTTCTATTCCTGGTTCCCGCCCTACTGCACCGATGCGGACTATATCATCGCACAGTATGACGCAGAAATCGCATATATGGACAGTGCCATCCAGTGTCTCTTACAAAAGCTTGCCGATATGGGGTTAGAGGAGGACACTGTGGTTGTGTTCACGTCCGACCACGGCGAGACGCTGTATGACCACGATTGCTATTTCGATCATCACGGACTGTATGACTGTACATTGGTTGTACCGTTTGCTATAAAGTATAAGAAGCACCTAGAGGGCGGCTGGCGCGTGTCCGACTTCTGTCAGCTAAAGGATGTAATGCCCACAGTGCTTGAGGTCATGGGTATCGAGACCGATATCAAGTTTGACGGACAGAGCATGATGAAGGTGTTCACACCCGAGGGGCGCGTACAAGAGCCGGAGATGTACATTACCGAGTGTACCTGGATGCGCAAGCACGGCTGGCGCACACCGGAGTGGAAGCTCATTGTGGCACTAGAGCCGGATTTCCACTATAAACCGGAGGTTGAGCTTTATAATCTGCTCACCGATCCCGATGAGAACAACAATGTGGCAGACGAGAACCCGGAGGTTGTGGAGTTCCTCAAAAACCGTATGTATGCCTACATAGAGAAGCGCGAGAAGCAGGTCGGGCGCGAGAACCCGATGTACAACAACCTAAACTGGCACGGACAGGGCTGCGGAGCATTTACGTCCAGCGACCAGGCTTATAATACCATGCATATAGGCGACCCCGAAGCGGCTAGAAAGCTGCAGGCAAAGAACTAAATCAAAAGACCGAAGGTGATTTAATGCAAAGGGTATGTGTTATCGGCATGGGGCCGATTGGACATAACCATGCGACAGCTTACTCTCATTTAAAGAATGCCGAGCTTGTCGGGGTATGTGATATTTTAAGCGATAGGGCGGTCTCAGCCGGACAAAAGTATGGAGTGGCGCATTATCTGGATGCCGTCACCATGCTAAAGGAGCTAAAGCCCGATATAGTGTCGGTGTGTACCGGCGGGTACGAGTATTCCTCCGACCATGCACTGCCTACGATACAGGCACTGAAAGCGGGTGCTCATGTACTCTGCGAGAAGCCTATCTCCAACAGTCTAAAGGACGCAAAAGAGATGGTGGACACCGCAAAAAGTCTCGGACGCTGTTTCGGGATTGACCTCAATCACCGGTTCACCCCGGCGGCGCGTATGGCTAAGAAATGGCAGGACGAGGGGCGTATAGGCAGTCTATTGTTCTGTAACATGGCTCTCTGGATAGGGAAGTTCATGCCGCTGGATTCGGAGTACTACCACCTCAAGGCGCTCAATCCCCATTCGGTGGATATAATGCGCTACTTCTGCGGAGATATTGAGGAGGTACACTGCTTTGCCATGAAAGCGCCGGGACGCGATATCTGGTCTACCGCCTCTGTGAACATGAAGTTTTGCTGCGGTGCTGTGGGGCATCTGACAAGCTCATACGATATCGAGCGCGGTCACCCCATGGAGCGCTGCGAAGTGGCGGGAACAAAAGGGCGGCTCGTGTTCGAGGACATGTGGCGTGAGGCGACACTGTTCCCGGCGGGTGACCTCGAAAAGCGCATGTACACTAACCCTGTGTTCGGCGGCTTCCGCGAGTTCTACGATACATTCGAGGACAGGATACGCTGTTTTGTCGATCAGGTGGACGGGGGTGCTCGTCCCGACGAGATTGACGGCTCGGGTGAGGCGGGATATGCCGCCAGTCAGGTCATACATGCGGCGATAGCATCATTAAAGTCCGGTAAGCCTGTAAAGGTTTCGGACATTATAGAATAAAAACAATAGAAAAGAGGGTTACTCATGGCATTAAAGGTTGGCGTAGTTGGTATGGGCGGTATAGGAAACCAACACTCACAGATACATAAGGACGAGACACTGAGTGATCTCATCTGCGTATGCGATGTAAACCGCGAAAAAGCGGATGCGGCGGCGGAGAAGTTCTCTGTTCCCGCATACTACAGCGTTAAGGAAATGCTAAATGCGCATCCGGAGCTTGACATTGTGGATGTCACCACCTCCGGCTACGAAAACGGCTCGTGGCACTATGTCCCGGCAATGGAGGCTTTAGACGCAGGCAAGCATGTGCTTGTAGAGAAGCCCATCTCCAACGAGATAACAGAAGCGCGTGACATGGTTGCATTCGCCGCTAAAAAGGATCTCTATCTCGGCTGTAACCTCAACCATTACTTCACACAGCCCGCTGACAGAGCAAAAGCGCTCATAAATGACGGTAAGATAGTCGAGCCTGTTTATCTTCTCCAAAAAATGGGCTTTAACGGCTCGGACTACGGTTATGCCGGAAAGGGCAGCCCCCGCTGGCAGAAGCCTTATTCCCACACCAAGGCGTTTCTTGCTCATCCGTTCTCGATATTCCGCTATTTCGGCGGCGACATTACGCATGTACAGGCGTTTATGGATAAACCCGGCGTGAGAAAGACAGCAGACGACCTCATGTACTCGATTAACTCGGTGCATGTGCGCTTTGAGAACGGCTGTATCGGCTATCTTCTGTCACAGCGCGGCGATGCCATGTTCGGACTGGGCGGCTGGTGGAGCTTTGAGATGGCAGGCTCTAAGGGCACCTTCTGTATTGAAAACTGTGTAGAGAAGCTTACATACTGGGAGGGACCCAAGGCTCCCGGCGAAGCACCTCCCGAGCCGGTTGTGTTTAATTCGGGTGTTACCGATTTCGGCTCTACATTCCCCAACCGTATCCATGCATATCTGGAGGACGTGACAAACGGCGTTCCCAAGGAGCATCTGCGCTCCAACGGACGTGACGCACTGGCAACGCTGGAGTATACCTTTGCGACCATCAAGTCGTTTGAAGAGGGCGGCGCGGTCATTCGTCCAGAGCCTCTGCCCAACATGCACGGCGATCCGAAGTACGTCTGGTAGACTAAAAATTCTAGGGATAGTTAGGGCGCACTGATGTGCGCCCTATGGGTTTATGTATGATTAAACGACCGAATCTATTGTTTTTACTAAGCGACCAGTTACGGTATGACTGTGTGGGGGCGGCGGGGTGTTATCCGGTCTCTACCCCCAATATTGACAGGCTTGCGGACAGGGGTATGTGGTTTGAGAATGCCTACACTCCCATGCCTGTGTGTGCGCCCGCACGCCAATGTCTGCTTTCTGGGGTTATGGCAGACCGCTTTGGTGCAGTCTGCAACTATGACATGCTTCCTGTTCCATCACTCGAACCCACAGGGCGCTACTGGACGGACAATCTCTCGCGCTCCGGCTACCGTTCGGCATTTGTCGGCAAGTGGCACGCATCCAAATCGGCGGGGGCTGACGCCTTCGGCTTCTCGGATATCTATACCTTTGCCGACTACAACGCTTATCTAAAGGAGCGGTACGGCGACCTAAAGGAAAGCGGCGGCTGGCTGGGTTCGGAGAGTGTGTACCCTCTGGCAGACAGTAAAACCCATCATATGGCGGAAAAGGTGAACGAGTACATCCGCTCTTATAAGGGTGAAGCTCCGTGGCACATAAGGCTTGACCTTACAGATCCGCACCTGCCCTGTCATCCCGCCGCACCCTATTCCGCCATGTATAATCCGGACGATATGCAACCCTGGGAGAGCTTTGGGGATACATTCGAGAACAAGCCCTACATCCAGAGACAGCACGTGAAAAACTGGGGTATCGAGCACTACACATGGGACGATTTTAAGGGCGGCGTTGCCCGCTATTACGGCATGATAAGCCAGTTAGACGATGCCATAGGGCGCATAATGAGCACTCTCGAGCAGACAGGACAGAAGGACGATACCATAGTGGTGTTCACGTCCGATCACGGCGACTTGTGCGGCGGTCACGGAATGCTGGATAAGCACTATGTCCTCTATGACGATGTACTGCATGTCCCGCTTATTATATCCTATCCCCGCATGGTCGGACAGGGGAGAGACGCTTCCTTTGTCAACCATTTTCTCGACCTTGTACCAACTATTGAGGAGCTGTGCGGGATATCACCCGAGATGCCCCGCTCCGGACGAACGCTCGTGCCGCTGCTTTTAGGGCAGGAACAGCCGGAACGTCCCGATTTTATCGTGGCCTCGGGCAACGGTCAGCAGTTCGGGTACTACACCCACCGCTGTATCCGCACCGAGCGGTACAAATACATCTGGAATCTAACCGACATTGACGAATGTTATGACCTCGCAGACGATCCGGGGGAAAAGGTCAATATCATAGATAAAATGGACGGTGAGGTCTTGAAAAAACTAAAACGAACCCTCTTGGACGAGCTTACTCGTCTTGAAGATCCGTTTATAAAGGGTCATTGGGTGAGAGGACAGCTGGAGGAATAGAATGAGAAAGCTAACAGTGACACTGCTTGTGTTGTTATGCCTGTTTTTGGGGATGGTATTGGGCTTTTTATTAGCTCCGGTTAAAGGTGGATTTGGCAATAACAGCGGAAATACCACCAACAATCACTACTACAATAAGGAACAAGAGGAATAGCTAAATCTTCACACGAATGGTCATAGCCAAAAGCACCGCCGCCACCGAGTTAAGCCCCGCTTTTATGAGGTTAAACGGTATAATGGCGGGTACTAGTAAGCTCTGAACCGCTGACAGCGGCACATTGAGATAATAAGGCGTAATGAGAAGATTCCACAGCACCATTGAGCCGGTCATAACAATAACACCCACAAACGCGGCGAGTAAAAGCCGCGTTTTCTTTATGGTGCGGTTAGCTGTTAGTCCCGCCGCGATGCAGTAGCTGCCTGTTGCAAATATGTGCATGACTATGCCGATAGGACCGCTTCCGGCGCTCACCGTCAGTCCTTGTATGACCGACACAACCACCGTTAAGAGCAGTCCATAGGGTGTGCCCAAAAGAAATGTAACGTAGAAGATGGGGATGTCCGCCGGATCGTATTCAAGAAAGGGTGCTGCGGGGATGATGGGCAGACGCACGAGATAGACCAGTACCACCGAGATGGCGGTCATGAGTGCCATGAAGGTCAGACGTTTTGTGGATAGTTTCATAATATCACCTGTTTCACAGGGACATAAAAAGCCCCCGAAATAATTCGAGAGCAAAAAAACCTACCTTTGTTTCTATCATCCGGACTATACCGTCGGTCTGGGAATAGCAAAGCGAATGAATCGCACAGCATACCCAAGTCAGCTTTCGCTCGCGGACTCGTAACTTTCGTTCTTTACCGCCGGTAGGGAATCTCACCCTGCCCCCGAAACATCCTTATTATATCATGTCAAAATAAAAAAATCAACCCTTAAAAAAGATATATTTTTTTAGGTAAAATTGTTTGAAATAACAAGCTATTTGTGATATACTAAATGTAACACGATGTGATTGCGCTAAAAGGAGGGCTACATGGTTACAAAAGCTGAATTAAGACGATTCACCATTATTACCGTCATTGTCATTGTATTTATTACCGGCGGCCTTTTGCTCTATAACATTAATCTTCGTTCTAACCTTTCGAGCTCTACCATTGGTACTCTGAAGGAGATTGCCGATCAGCAGGTTTTTAATTTTACTACCAAGATAGGCAGTGACATGTCATCGATGAAGGCTCTGACTATTGCTTATCCGTACGGGTGCAGTGAAGAGACATCCATAGAGCTTTTGTCCGAAATGGTGAAAAACACCCCCTTTGACACTATGGCCGTTTTAGATGCCGACGGCAACGCGACATTTAATACAGGCGACAAGGTGAATCTTTCCGACCGGGAGTATTTTAAAAGGATTATGGAGGGGATGGAGGCCGCTGTCTCCGACCCGCTGGAATCTAGGCTTACAAAGGAACATACAATAACGGTTGTCGGTGCTCCGATTATACGAG
>CAYSTR010000030.1:0-12868 GCA_964433745.1 uncultured Oscillospiraceae bacterium
TAAAGCAATGGTGGCGATTGCGGGGATGCACAGCGGAATAATGATTTTGAAGAAGATTCTAAGATAGCCCGCTCCGTCTATCTTTGCCGATTCCTCCAGAGAGGGCGGCAGATTATAGATGAAGGTGCGCAGAACAACCATGTAGTAAAAGCTGAAAGCCGAGGGCAGGATGTAGACAAGAAAACTATTGAGAATCCCCAGCTTTGCATATACGACATAGTTCGAGATAATCGTACCGCCTAAAAACATGGGAATCATGAAAAATGTAAGGATTACTCCTCTGCCCTTGAGATTGCGCTTGGACATAGCATATGCGGCAAGACCTGTTGTGAGCACCGTAATAACAGAACCCAGTAAGGTTCTTGAAATTGTTATAAAGTAAGAAGTTTTCAGCTGCGGATTGGCTAGGACATATCTGTAGTTGTCCAGAGTAAACACACGCGGCCAGAACCATATACCGCCGTAGGTGCTGTCCATTCCGTCATTTAATGAGTAGATAAGCACATACCAAAAGGGATACAATGTAATAAATGCTAATATTCCCATGAGCAGGTAGTTTGCTATCTCAAACATCCACTCACCCTTGGAAAGCTTTATTCGGTTTCTTCTCTTTTTCTGAAAAGAGCGTCCGAATGATCTAGTTATATTCATTTGCAGCGCTCCTTTCTTATATCATTCCGTATGATGTCAGCTTTTTAGATATATAGTCGGTTGAGAGGATTAACGAGCAGTTAACAACTCCTTGGAACAATGCAACAGTTGCCGCTATGGAGTATTGTTGGCGAACTATACCGGCTGTATATGTATATGTGGCTATGGTATTGGTCTGCATCTGAATAACCGAGTTTTGTAGGTTGAAGATATGGTCAAAGCTCTGCCCCATGAGTGTCCCCATCTGCATAACCAGAGTAATCATGACAACGGGCAGAATGGACGGTAATGTAATATTTATTGCCTGCTGGAATCGAGAAGCGCCGTCTATGACCGCCGCCTCGTACATCTGCTTATCAACCGAGGAAATGGCGGCTAGGTATATGATTGAACCCCATCCCAGCTCTTTGTAGATAGAACTGATACCCAGAACGAATGGGAAGTACGATTCATATTTCATAAAGATTACGCGCTCTAAACCGAAAGCACTGCGGATATTATTTATAACACCCGAGGAGTCGGTCGATAGGAAGATATATACAAGAGAAGCCATTACTACCCATGAGATAAAGTGCGGCAGATATGTAATGGTCTGTACGGTGCGCTTATATACCCTTACGCGTACCTCATTGAGAAGCAGTGCGAAGATAATCTTTGTCGGAAAGGTAAACAGGAGAATAACTATACTGTAGTAAAGCGTGCGCCATACCAGCTCATAAAAGGAGGAATCGCCGAATATCTTGGCGAAATTGGCAAATCCCACAAATTTACTTTGAAGCCCCATCCACCCGGCAGTGGGATCATAATCCATAAAAGCTATAATATTTGTAAACATGGGGAAATAGCTAAATATAAGTGTTGCAGCCACAGCCGGAAGTAAGAAAAGATATAGAATATATTCCGGTCTTTGCCTTTTTCTGCGTGTCTTATCAGTGCTTTCGGTTTTTCTTATTGTTTGAGTCATGTTCATTCACTCCAGCCGTTTAAGGAAAAGGGGAACGCATTGGTTCCCCCTTTACTAACTAATAAGATTATTTCATCTTGTTGGGCTTTATGCTCTCTTCCCAAACCTTTGCCAGTCTCTCTGCCGAATCCTTGACAGCAGCATCAATTCCGGCATCCTTATGCATTTTAAGATAGGTATCCCAGAATTTCTCAAACTCTGCGGGTTTGCTATGGATTGCCTGAACCAGAACATTGCCGACATCCGGGTTTAGATTAGCATTGTACTCGTCCCACAGAGGACCTGAATCATAGTCGCTTTCCTGCCAGCCGACCTTAGCATAACGGTCAACCTTAGCAAGAACAGCATCCCAACCTGCTTGAACAGCAACATTTACAAGATCAACCTGTCTTAGAAGTGTTTCGTCTTTTCTCTCGTAGATGTAGTAGGGGGCATACGGGGAGCCGGCATCAGACGCTTGAATTAAGCCAATCGGGCGAATTTGCAGCTGACGGTTATTTCCGGAGGTGTAGTCAGAAGCAACACCGGCAGTAATTCCGTAGTATTTTCCGTCCTTTTCGCCGGGTGTGCCATATACAGACCACTTCATAAGATCGTCAAAGCCATCCTTGTAACGGCGGTCTCTGCCCTCGCCTGTGTACCAATCGGGACTTCCCCATGCGGATACATCGTCAGCCTGCTCGGTCATGAAGTAGTCGAGCCACTTTAACATATCATCAAGATCCTGACCCTGCAGCTTAGAGGAAATCTGAACCTGCTGTGTTCTTACGGAGTTATACTGAACCTGATTGCTGAGGATGGACATATCAACCGGATAGAATACCGGGAAAGGTCTCCAGCCATATCCGCGCTCTTTACCGAGCTCTCTTGCAGGCCCTAAGGCTCCGCCTATACTCGTGTTGAATATAGCATATTCACCGTTTGCAGCCTTAGCGGAATACTGGTCGTTCTTCATGATAAACATCTCGGGATCAATAAGACCATCGTTATAGATCTTGTTCCACCACTGAATATAGGGCTTGTAGTATTTTTCAGAAACGGAAACATAGAAGCTCTCTTCCAGAGGATCAGTCCAGATAAGAGGCCATCTCCAGCCGATACCCATTGCTGTCTGCAAGCTCCAGCGCAGAGATCCAGTTCCCTCACTGCTGGCAACCAGACCGCCGGGAATAACAGGTTTATCGCCCACCTTGAGCCCCAGATCCTTGACCTTTTGCATGTAGTCGTACAGCTCATCAAGATTCTTTATAGGAACATCATTGGCAAAATCCTCGATAGTGAGCTTGCCGCCGTTCTTAACATATAAATCTTGAAGCTCTGCCTCGCTCTTTGCATCCGGATAGATGGTCTTTAGGATATCGTCTCTCATTACTACCCAATAGTATCCGTAGTTGGGGTACTCGCGCATTCCCTCGTCAACTAGCTTTGGGAAGGTATCAGCACGAAACTCAACAGGCAGACCCCAGAGCTTTCCGTCATTTATAAAAGAGTTACTCTTAACTATGTCATCCACACCAAAGCCGTAATCCTCTACGCGGCGTGTGTAGTTCGGAAGCTTCTCACGGATAAGGTCAGCGGTAAACTCGTGGAATATTGATTTCTTGCTGACATAATCCATTGCCTCGCTCTCATACGGCATGTTGAGAAGGAAGCACAGCTCAGGCATTGTGCCCGCAGCATCCTGCATCTGGACATACTGCGTTATGGTCTGCTCGTCTGTCGGGTAGGTAACCCACTCTATCTGTACCTCACGTCCGACAAATTCCTTTACATTCTTTGCTGAAAGCTCTGTTAGGGTATTATCCTTGGGAGCTTCAGTGTTTTGATTGTAGATATGTACAGCTTTAATCTTAAGAGGCTCTGCTGTCTTTGCTTCACCTGCACTGGAAGCGGCGGACGATGTGTCGGGTGCTTTGGATGAGCTTCCGTCAGTCTGTGTACCGGAACAGGACGCAAACATCATACACACAATGGATAATGCCAGAAGAACAGTTAATACTTGCTTGAACCTTTTCATAAATCCTCCTCGTTTGTTTTTAATTATTATCATTAATAAATATCCCTTATTAATATCATACAATCCAACGCTTGCTTATCATTGTCAGAAGATATATAATAATTGACATTTATTAATACAATTTATTTACTAACTAAATTATATACTATTAATTCCAAAAAATCAATACCTTTTTGCAATATTTTTATCTTTTTTTTCTTACATCACCTCGGACGGTGATATGGTGCGCTTTTCTCCTGCCGACCGGTAGATAAGATCAATCAAACCAATCATATCTACATTCTGAGACAGAACCGATATAGTAGGTTCTCTGTTCTCGTTTATGCAAGAAACAAAGTCCGCAAACTCGTTTACCTCGGTTAGACGGCGGTTTATACTGGGTACTATGTCGGCGTGAGTATCGTTTACTATGGTATGAATCCTAAGGGAGGTCTCACCCGCTTCCTTTACAAAGGAGATACCTCCCTTTGTACCGTAGAGGGAGTAGTAGATGCGCTCTCTCGCTATATGGGAAGCCCAGCTCACCTCAAAATCTATGGTAGCGTCGTTTTCAAGACCGATAAAGCCCACAGCCAAATCCTCAACATCAAACTTTTTACCGTCCGTCAGTCTGCTGTTGTCATGGGTGAACAGATAGCCCTTGTCCGAGCCCACAAGCTTTGAATAGGTACGTGCCGTGACACTCTCTACCTTGGGATACCCCATAAAATACATCGCAAGATCGATGTAGTGTACACCCAGATCAATTAAGGGACCGCCGCCCGACTGGGATTTGTCCGTAAACCATCCATAAGCACCCGCACAGGCACGGCGCTGCCACCCGCACTTTACATGATATATATCCCCCAGATTACCCTCCGACACATAACGCTTGACAAACTGGCTCTCACCTGTAAAGCGGTTATTAAGCCCAATCATAAGCTTCTTGCCGGACTTTTCCTTTGCCGTGTTCATGTCATGAGCCTCGGAGGGGTTCATGGCCATAGGCTTTTCACAGTGGACATGCTTACCGCTCATGAGCGCCTTGACCGTCACCGGATGGTGTAGATAGTTCGGCAGACAGACGCTGACAAAATCAATATCATCCCGCTCCAACAGTTTGTTATAATCCTCGTATGTACTCATTATGCTGTACTTTTCGGCGGCGGACTTTAAAGCGTCCGGATTAATGTCACACGCCGCGGCAATCTCCACCGTATCTTTTAACTGGGAGTAGCCGGGAAGATGCTTAGTCATGCCGATATTACCTGTTCCGATTATACCGTAACGCAGTTTTTTCATGGTTTTACTCTCCTGTCTAGTTACTCATTCCTATTTTACTCTTCACGCTCTCAATGTGGTCAAAGCTCTTTTTAACGCACTCCAGAGCGTCTGTCGGGCAGACATCCTGCTCTACAATCATAAACTGCGTACCCGCTTGTTCGGCGGCGGATATGATAGCGGAGAAATCCAGAATCCCCGATCCGACCTCGCGAAATACCAGCTTATCGCCCTCTTCCAGATCCTTTAGATGAATAATTTCACATCGGTTGGAGAGCCGTTTAATAAAGTCTGCGGGATTATCTCCGCCGAATTTAACCCAGCAGGTGTCCACCTCAAATTGCAAAAGCTCCGGGTCTGTTTCCTCTATGAGGACGTCAAAGCCTGTCTTGCCATCGTAGCTTGTAAACTCAAATGCATGGTTGTGATAATAAAGGGAAAACCCATTGTCCCGGCACTTTTTGCCTATCTTCATGAGCGACCTGGCAACGCTTCTGTAGCCGTCGATATCCTGCCTGCGCTCCTCTCTAAGATAGGGACATACGATACGATGATTCCCGATAGAGCGGTTAAATTCGAGAATGTGGTTTAAGCTCTCTTCTAACATCTCAATCTGGATGTGGTTTGAGATTATGGAAAGACCGTATTTTTTAAGGATGGTATTCCATTCGTCGCTGTTATAAGGGCCAAAGCCGCCTATCTCGATATAGCGGTAACCCATATCCGCAATCCTTTTTAATGTACCCTCGTAATCCTCGCTTAGATGGTCACGCACGCTGTAGGTCTGTAGTCCTGTTTTAATTAACCTCATTTTTTATCCCTCACTTTCTCTTTAGTCCCCGATGAGCTTGTTTCTTGTACCATGGTTGAGAATATAGTCATAGACAAGCATGGATGCACCCCTTAACAGGGTATCGGTATCTTTAATGCAGATAAGCTTTGTTCCGCCGCTGGGCAGTGAGTCGTTTAACTGCCGGACACGGTTATTGAGCGCGGTAAACACCTTGGGAAGCTCTCTTACCCATTCGGAATCTATAAAAATCTGCTTGGGATTGTAAAGGCGAATAAGTGTCACCAAAGCCCGCCCTAGGTAAAGCTCCGCACGGGAGAAAACCTCCTTGCACGCACTGTCACCCGACTTAAAGCCGTGAACGGCATCCTGCACCGTTATGCGTTCTCCCGGCTTTATGCGACCCTCCTGCTCCCAGATCTTCCCGATATCACCAGTAATCGCTATGTCCGAGGCATAGCTTTCAAGCTCCCTGCCGTCGTCGCCGAACGACAGATGTCCGACCTCTCCGGCAAGCCCTGTCTCACCTCTGTATATACCCCCGCCGGTCAGAATCCCGCAGCCAATACCGCCCATGATGGTCAGGATTATGGCGTTATTGAGCTTTGGCTCGCTTACCGCTTTAAGATAGAGTATAGAGGCAAAGTTGTCCTTTTCCACCAGCACCAGTGTAGAGAACTCTTTCTCCAGTACATCACGGATGGGGGCGTTATTCCATGTGGGCATATTGGGGAGCACCACCGTTTTACCCTTGCCGGAATCCACCACGCCGGGGACAGCTACACCTATTCCTAAAAGCAGGTCAGAGCTTATGCCTAGCTGCGTGAAAGCGCCTTGCATTTCTCGGATTAACATCTTTATCGACTCGTCAAAGCTCTTTGTACTGTCAAGCGGGGCCTTCTTTTTGTAGAGTGCCTCCTTTTTTAGATCCAGTACCTCAATATAGAAAAACTCGAGACCCAGTACCACACCGCAGATATAGAACCGTTTAGGGTTGAGTGTATACATGCTCGCCTTACGTCCCAAGTCGGAATCGGCAATCCCTTTCTCCATGAGGATATTGTTCTCATGCATTTCATTAATAATTTTACTTGATGTAACCAGAGTGAGCTGCACTTTTTTTGCTATATCGTTCTTTGTATATTCCCCGCCGGACATAAACTCACGTAAGGTCTTTAACGAATTTCTCATCCGAACATTCTTTGTATTACTCATGCTATACACCCCTTTACTATTTATATTAAGTACTATCCGCGGTAACCGTTTCGGACAAACTCCGTCAGCGTCAGAACATTTTCAAGGCTTGCCTCTGTGGGAATAGCTCCGGAGGGACCAAAAATGTATCTACCGCCATCAGACAGCAGCTTAAACCTCTCGCTTGCTTCTCTTAGCACCTCGTCCGGCGTGCCTGTGGGAATGGTGCTTTGACAGCCTAATCCTCCGTAGAGAGTGATGTCCTTACCGTATTCGCGCTTGAGAAATGCCACATCCATGACCTCCGGTTGAATGGGATTGACCGCCTCCACCCCCATTGCTATGAGCCTTGGAAAGAGTGCCGCAATATCGCCGCACGAGTGAATGAGCACATGAAACCCGCGCTTTCTAGCCGCGGCATACATCTCGGACAGACGCGGGAAGAGATAGCTCTCCCAGTGCTTCATACCCATTAGAAGCCCTGTCTGCTGTCCCCAGTCCTCCCCGAAGCGTATACCGTCCACGCAGCTGGGCGCAGAATTAATAAGACCAAGATTATATTCGAGCGCCTTGTCTAAAAGAGCGTGAACAAAATCCTCCTCACCCGCAAAGTCCATCATGAGCTGCTCAAAGCCTCTTAGATGCCACGCTATGTCAAACAGTCCGTCCATGTGCAGCGTAACAAAGCGGTCTCCGGCCTTTCCGCTCTCTGTCAGCACCTTGGTAAAACGTCCCGGTGAGTTAGGTTCAGGGAAATGATACCCCGACAGGGTCGGCTCTGTCAGCGGGGAGCTGATTATACCGCCCCAGTCGCCCATGTCGCGTGTATCCTCGCCTACATTCCACACCACACCGAACTCGTCTTTGGTAAGCGGGTGGCGTTCGTCCGATACAAAGCTGTCTGCATCCGCAAGATAGACATACTTCATATAGTCGCCGATTGTCTCGTGAACATCGGATGTGTCCACACCATAATGAGCCGCCAGCTTCTCCACGACTACCCCGGTCATGTCAAAGCTGTAGGGGACTTTTTCTGTTTGCTTGCCATTTAATGTATCTATTAGTATCTGCCGTCTAGTCATTTAGTAATACCTCCGTTGGCAGCTTTCCTCTGCCGGTTTTTTTAAGCTGCTCTGCCATCTTAATTACCCTCAAGGCAAATGTGCTGTCGGGTGAAAGACCGCTTATGTTAGAAAAGAGTGTATCTAGACTGTCCTTTTTCATGTTAGTCCACTGTGTATCGCCTAAATCCTCATAGAGAAGCGCCGCCGCCGCCGACAGAGCCAAAACGCTCGTGTCGCCCGAATGCTTTTCTATCAGCAAGGCGGGCCCTACCAAACGTTCGGAGGACGACAGCTTTCTTTGGGGTTCTCTGGCGTTACGTTCAATGGAATCTACAATAGCTTTATCGCAGAACTTTGCCTTAGACAGAGCCGCAAACGCCGCTTGATCATCGGTGCTGTAGCCGTATTCGCGGCATATGGCTCTATTTACCTCTTCATAGTGTCTGTCCAAGAGAGAAAGAATCTCCGGGTCATTAGCCGCCTGACTGTAGACCTCATAGCCCTTCCACCAGCCGAGATATGCTATAACCCCGCTTGCAGAGTTGTATGTATATATCTTTCGCATTAAAACATTCTCAAACTGCTCCGAAAGCTCGAAGCCCGGAACATCGGGGAGAGCACCCTTTATACCCTTGGCATCCAGAATTAACCGGGGGTAGTTCTCGGAGGCAATATGAGGACTGCCGGGTGTCCTCTCGATAGTAGTGCAGAACACTGCCGCGTCACTAAACCCAAAACAGGCATCAGCATATTGCCGCAGATCGTCGGGCAGTGCGGACATGAATGCCGCTTTTAGCTTTTTGGCAGGATTAATGGCATTCTCACAAAGAATAATGTTGACATATCCGCTTATGTGGGTATCGCTCCCAAAAACAGAAGCAAGCCATTGCCCCACCTGCTCCAGATTACCGCCACCCACAGAGACCAGTATTGTACCACATTCCAAAAGCTTTGCGGCGGCATCCGGGTCAAGGGTACACATAGCGGGCGCTTTTATCTGAACAGAGGGTGTTACATTGGAAAAAAATTCAATCTCGAACCCGCCTTCGATAGAGTCAATAAGCTCGCTAGACCTGTCAAACAGTATAAAGGGGACATTCGCCTCCCGCAGCAGACGCGCCAGAAATCCGCGCCCAGTTTTTCCCGCTCCAATTATACCAACCACTAATAATCCTCCCTAAATGAATTTTCTATATACCGAAACTCAGGCACATGCCCTCACCGGGAGTAAAGAGATGGTACGGCATACGCGGATATGTCCGGTAAAGGTAATCGGTAATCACAGCTGGATTCTCCGCATTGCCGGGATATAGGTCATAGTGCATGGGGATAAAGAGCTTTGCACCCACACGGTACGCTAAATCTGCCGCTTCTCGAACATTTGTATTGCCCACAATCCCTGCACTCTCGCGATAGTAGCACCGTCCGTTAACCGGAAGCATAACCACATGCGGATTTGCCTCTCTTAGCTTCTCTTCAAGACCTTGATATATCACCATGTCACCGCCGTGAAATACACGTAAGCCATTCTTGTACTGAATTAAGTAGGAAAGCTCGCAGTAAGCGCCGTCTTGTTGGTGCAGCACATCGTGAGCAGCTGGAAAGGGAATAATCTTACCGATTTTACATTCAAACGGTACATCAGCAAAGAGCGGAACTATGCGGCTTTCATCCACACCACACTCTTTAATGCAGTTTTTTACCGGAGCAGGCACACCGAACATATTCGCGCCGGAATTAATACCGTTTATCGTCTCAGGGTCGAGATGATCCTGATGGTCATGCGTACACAGAATAAGCTGTGCAAACGACAGTTCTAAAGGTGTGACAGGCGGGGGGTACAGTCTCTTAAAGCCGTTATCGCTATTGTTCATTCTGTCTATGGAATCGGTGAGGTACGGATCAATTACGAGCGTTTCTTCACCGCATTTTAAGGCAAAACCCTCCTGTCCCAGATACCACATATAAATCTCATGTAAAGCGGGGCGGCTGTTTTTAATACTCTCCTGTACGGATTGTGAAGTGATAAGCATTTCTATTCCTCCTCGTATGTCAATAGATCGGATTTTCCCTGATGATACCCTGCGCATGAAGCTTCTGTACACGCTTTATTATCATTTGCGCCAGCTCTTCCGCAGGGTCAAGGGAGCATACCTCTCGCAATACAGCGGATACACCTTCGTTTTTTCGCATGTTGGCAAGCGTCTGTGCCGGTTCGTCCGAGACTGCGCCGTTATAGAATATAGCACAGGCGATGGAGGTGAGTATACCGTCCGGCTCGATACCATACTCGCTTATTAGTCTGGCAGAGCCGATAAGCCGGTCGTCCTTTGAGAGCTTGCGAATGGGGTCGCGGGCGTTGCGCTCTAGAGTGTCCACTATTTTTTCGTCACGCAGCTTTTTAAGGGACGACTGCGCGAAACGCTCCTGTTCCTCATACGGTGTACCATGCTTCTTGCAGAGCGCCGATGAGGTCTCATGATATATCTTTTTTAGAAGCTCATCAATAAATGGGTCGCGGGATGCGGGAGTTATATGTGTGTACCCCAACAGGCTTCCCACAAATGAGACAGTACCGTTAGCGGCGTTATAGGTGTAGAACTTTCTCTCTAAAAACCCTCCGAAGTCGTCCATGGGTTCTAGCCCCAGAATGTCTGGCAGTGTACCCTTTAACCTTTTCGCATCCACCGGAAGAGACCAGAAATCCTGCACATTCACAACGAGAGGGTCGGATTTAAGCTCGCGTTCATCCGCTTCAATGGCCGAGCGCATGACCACCGCTTCACTAAATCCCACATGTGCCTTGAACATACTTTGGTTATTAAGGGGAAGTAAATCCATTACCCCGCTTTCTAATATATCAGCGGGCTTCTTCCAATTTTCGCATGTGATAATATTTAAAGGCGACAGATTGCCGTAATCTATGCGGCGGCCTATTCCCTCTGCCAGAACCGGTACGACAGCTGACAGATTCTTTCCGCCCACCGCCGTAAAGATAAGGTCTGCTTTCTCTACATATGAAGCGGCGGTCTCCTTGTCTTTGAGACAGACAGCTTTTACTGCTTCTATGACGGTGTTTTTTTGCTCGTTGCCCAGAACATGGATACTGTATCTTCCGCGTTCATTTATTAGTGTACACAGCTCCTCCGAGACCTCAATAAAAACGCTCTCTAAACCGGACAGAGACAAAAGATGATTAATAAAGCCGCGTGCAATCTTTCCGGCACCGAATATTACTACCTTGTTCATAACATTTCCTTTCATGCGGGATAGTTAAAGACCAGCCCAGTCAGCAAACCGCTCTTTTAACGATGTATACAGACTTTTATACAATGAAAACCGCTCTGTCAAGCAATCAGCTAAAGCCCTGTCCGGCTGTGCTTCACTGCTCCCCCTACAGAAAAGAATCTGCGCTTCACTGAGCGAGCCCATACCCCCGCTGCCGTAAAAGGCAAGTATAGCCGCGCCCAATGCCCCGCAGGCTTTCTCGGAACAGACCATAAGCGGCGTATTAAAAAGAGCGGACTTTAGACGGTTGAGTACGGTGTCGTGTGACGCACCGCCGCTTACCTTAATACAAGCGGGTAGATGCTCTCGAGGTATCTGCTCCCAGATAGCCGCCGCCGAAAACGCCACCCCCTCCATCACGGCGTAGTACAGCTCATAAGCGGTGTGCTCTGGTGACAGTCCAAAGAAAACCCCGCGCGCTGTGCTGTCGTATATGGGGGAGCGTTCGCCGTTTAAGTAGGGGAGAAATATGGGTGCGGCTTTTCTGTTTCGGCAGATTTCCTCCGAGACCTTATTAAATGCATTTATTCCCTCCGGAAAACTATCGAGTGCCCACTGCATAGAAGCCCCGCTGGATGCGGTTACACCATACATTATACTGCCGTCAAAAAATGGACTGGCAATCAGCTCTGTTTTGGGGATAGATTTGCTTAGTACCCCCACATGCTCGGATGTGCCTGTAGCATCAAAACCGCTATTATTATCACAACCCATACCGAGCACAGCGGCATAAAAGTCATTGCAGCCCAGATACACCGGAGTACCTGCCGGAATGCCTATGTCAGCCGCTAAGTCTGATTTTACACCGCCGGGAGCATCCCACGGACGATAAAGCCGAGGCAGTATTCGTTTATCCAGAGAGAATTCATCTAGAAGGTCTTCTGAGAAACATGAATCATAGATGTTTGCCAGCCCCCGCCATGAATAAGGGTCGCTTGCGTATTCTCCTGTGAGACGAAGATATACATAGTCCTTGGGAGAGAGGATATGCCGACAGCGTTCAAATAGCTCACCGCCCGATGCTCTTAGCTGTAGATACCGTACAAGCGGATAGGATTCCAGTCTGGGATGGCGCATGTTTATATGCTTCTCAAAAAATGACTGCGGTTTTCTCCCCAACACCTCATTTAGCGCCTGTGCCCCTCCCGCACTCTGCCACGACACCATTTCGGGAGGTGTGTGCTCGTCTGTCATAAGAAGATATGTTCCCACCTGTCCGCACATGGAGATAGCTTTGGGTGCGTACCCGCTTGACGAGACAGCGAGACGGATACTTCTCTTTACCGCTTCTATAAAGCCATCGGGGAGACTATCCCGCACATACCCCGACGAGAAAGCGGCGATGTGACCGTTTTCATGCACAGCGAGTGCTTTGACGGAGGATGTACCTATATCAAGACCCAGAACATACTCTGACTTTTTCATGCACACTCACCGTCAATCGAATAAAAATACCGACTTTAAAAACCCTGTTGGGCGCTCCCGCGTCATATCTATAGCTTCCTTATAATCATCCAGTTTGAAGAAGTGTGTTGCTATGAACGACGTGTCAATAAGTCCGTAGGTCAACAGCCTTATGCATCTCCCCACCATGTTCCAGTTGTTACCCGCACCTATAATGTGGAGATTGGGAATATGTA
>CAYSTR010000031.1:0-12691 GCA_964433745.1 uncultured Oscillospiraceae bacterium
AGGTCTTGTCTGTGCTGTCGGTTAAGGGCGGAGTGGGCAATATTATTGAATATACCGGTGATGCTTTGGAGCATCTGTCTGTACCCGAACGTGCTACCGTCACGAACATGGGAGCGGAGCTGGGTGCTACCACCTCAATCTTTCCGTCGGACGAGATTACCCGCCGCTTCCTAAAGGCGCAAGGCAGAGAAGCGGACTATATAGAGCTGCTGCCCGATTCCGACGCTTCATATTACAAGACCATCGAGCTTGACCTCTCTACTCTAGAACCGCTGTGTGCATGTCCGCACAGTCCGGACAATATTAAGCCGGTTACTGCTCTTGCCGGCATTACCGTCAATCAGGTGTGTATAGGCTCGTGTACCAACTCGTCGCTCAACGATTTACTCAAAGTAGCGGCTATACTAAAGGGGAAGACGGTTCACCCCGATGTGAGCCTGTCCATTGCTCCCGGCTCTAAGCAGGTGTATGCTATGCTTGCCCGTGCGGGTGCGCTTGCTGACCTTATCGACAGCGGTGCGCGTATACTGGAGTGTGTCTGCGGCCCTTGTATCGGTATGGGGCAGTCCCCCTCCTCCGGTGCGGTGTCACTGCGTACCTTTAACCGAAACTTTGAGGGACGCTCCGGCACAAAGGACGCTCAGGTCTACCTAGTCTCGCCCGAGACGGCGGCAGCGGCGGCTCTAACCGGCACATTCACCGACCCGCGTACCGTAAAGGGAATTCCGGAGCTTACCATTCCGGAGCAGTTTGAGATTAACGATAATATGATTATAGAGCCGGAGAGTGCAGACAGAGCACACACCGTAGAGATTATCAGGGGCCCGAATATAAAGGAGTGCCCGGTGGGTGAAGCTCCCGCAGACAGTATCTCTGCAAAGCTTCTTTTAAAGGTTGGGGATAACATTACAACCGACCATATTATGCCAGCCGGTGCGGATCTTCTGCCTTACCGCTCGAATATCCCCTATCTGTCGGGTTTTTGCTTCACGCGGTGTGATAAGGAGTTTCCCGCCCGTGCTAAATCGGAAAACGGTGGCTTTATAGTAGGCGGCGAGAACTACGGTCAAGGCTCATCACGTGAACATGCTGCGCTTGTGCCCTTGTATCTGGGGATTAAGGCTGTAATTGCTAAATCATTTGCGCGTATACATCTGGCTAATCTTATTAATGCGGGTATTGTGCCGCTCTGCTTTGAGAACACAGCCGACTACGACAAGCTTAGTGAGGGTGATAGCCTTACGCTGTCGGGGCTGCATGACAGTTCGGGCGCGGTATATCTGGAAAACACTAGGACCGGCAATAGGATAAAGCTTGTGAACACCCTCACCGAACGTCAGCGTGCTATACTCATGAGCGGCGGGCTCTTAAAGTATACGGCGGATAAAGGACGTTAATTTCCCCGAAAGGATGTGATTCTTCGTCTTGACCAAACAAAATGTTTCATTATCGGTTATTAGACGGATGCCCAGATACTATAGATTTCTGGAGGCACTAAAGGACAGCGGAATTGTGCGTATATCCTCAAAGGAGCTGGCCGCCCGCATGGGTCTTACCGCCTCGCAGATAAGGCAGGATTTTAACTGCTTCGGAGGGTTCGGTCAGCAGGGGTATGGTTACAATGTACCAGAGCTGTACGAGGCTATAGGCAAAATAATTGGCATAAACGCTCCTAAGGGTGTTATTCTTCTGGGGCTTGGCAATCTGGGGCAGACAATAGCCGCAAACATAAATTTTCCCAGTATGGGTTTTGAGCTTCTGGGGATATTTGATATCTCGGCAGAAAAGACAGGCAGACGGTTTGCCGGTGTGGGGGTATACCATACCGATGAGCTTGCGGAGTTTTGCCGAAAATATTCACCCGAAGCGGCTTTTCTATGTCTTCCCAGTGAGGTTGCGCCGCGCACGTTAGATGAGCTGGTGGCACTCGGTATAAACAGCTTCTGGAACTTCTCACACTGTGACCTGACAGTATCCCATCCGGGTATTGTAGCAGAAAATGTTCATCTGGGCGACAGTCTTATGACGCTAAGATTTAGAATGGGTTGAATGTAACTGTGTGTTAGCGGAGCTAAATCACTAAACAATGTGATTTAGCTCCGCTTTTATCTTCGGTTTTATTACTTGCATTATTTATGAAAAAAAGGTATACTATTTATGAACACAATAAAAAAGTACACAATATGAATAAAAAACTGCACATTAATAAATGAGTTTTGTGATATTATTGAGCTAGAGACAAAACAATAAAATGTGGAGGGATATTAGTGAAAAAAATCATCAGACACATGAATGTTTGGCTGTCGGTTCTATTAGTTACCCTTTTGATAGCCGGATGTTCCCAAGCAGCTAGTACGTCAAGTTCTGCTACTGTGAGTAAGGCTTCCTCTGCGGCGGCTTCTTCGCAGGAGGAAGTAAAGCGTGAGATTATCGATGTTGTAATCTCAACACCCTACATGGATAATGAGACAATGGAGGTTTACGCAAACCCGGAAAATGATCCGATAATTAAGTACATAGGTGACCTGTTTGGTATGAATATCAAGGTGTGGACAGGAAACCCCGGAGAATATCATACGAAGCTGCAGCTGCAGTTCAGTACCGGTCAAGGTCCTGACGCGTGTGGTCTTTTGACATGGGACGGCGGCGATACCCTGTACCGCGATTTGTTGGAGCAGGATGCGCTGCTTGACATCGGCGCATTGGTTTTTGCCAATCCCGATAAATATCCGGCTATTGCTAAGATATTTGAGGATGACTTCTACAAAGCTCTGAACATGCGCTTTAATCAGGATACTGAAAAATTTGTTTCGCTTTATGAACTAAGCTCCGCTCCCGCAACAAGAGGTTCGCCGGTATTTTATATGCCTTATCTCAATGAAGTTGGCGTAACAGAGCTGCCTAAAACAGTGGACGAGTTTGTTGAGGTTTTACGCAAGCTAAAGGCGGGAGATCCTGATAAAAACGGTAAAAACGGCGATGTTATTCCGTGGTCTCCCAATACATATAAGGGTGCTAGTATAAATAACCTAAATGACGGATTCGGACAGATTTTCTTCGAGACAGAGGGCTCATACATGTCGGGAATAGTTCCGGATTATGAGACCGGTACGACCTATAAGTCATATTTTGAAGATCCGTCGCATGTCGAAATCTTCAAGAAAATAGCACAGTACTATAAAGAGGGCTTATTTGATCCGGAATTTTTAACCGTTGAAGCATATACAAACTGGGATCAGCAGAAAAATGGACGTGCCGCAATAACAACGGCTGTTTTACCACATACAAACAGAGGCTCACAGTATACTGCATTGTTTGATACTATAAAGAGCGGTGAAGTGTTCCCGAATATCACTGTTGACCAGCTGCAGATGCTTCCCAATGCATTAGTCGGCTCTAAGGGTCAAGCAGTAACCACCCGCGGTGTACCTATGAGCACAGCGATAATAAATATCATACCTAAAAACGGTGCCAATGCCGAGCGTATGCTGGAGCTGTATAACTACCTTTACTCTGATGAGGGGCAGAAAACTATCTGGTTTGGTATCCCCGACGAGCATTACAAGCTCAATGATAAGGGTGAACCGGAGCTAATTGGAGACGCATTTGAGAAGGTGTGCAGACAATACTGTCCTAAGGACACCCGCATAAGCTGGGATCCCTTCTTGATTGTGACGGATGTTTCCAGAGGCTTTGCACAGTATGAGCGTGACGGTTGGAGCAAGGGAGCGCAGAATGTACAGCCGTTAGAGACCTTGAGAATGGGCATAACTCCACAGCTTGAGTATGCTATTAATACATCTAAACACTGGTATGATAGCTACTATAAGCCTCTGCCTGCCTACTTCTCAACTGTATCTCTGGCGACAGAGTTCAGAGATAAGCTGACAGCAATTAACGACATTGCACTTAAATACTATGCAGGATTCATGACCGGTGAGATTGATGTAGAAAAAAACTACGATAAGTATGTCGCAGAAATAAAGAGCGCCGGCTTAGACGAGCTTGTAGCCGAGCATAATCGGCTGTTGGATGAAGCAAAGAAGAACTTTTCTTAATAACATGTGAGCTTTAATCCCAATATAATGAAACCGCCGGTTACCGTTCATGGTGACGGTAACCGGCGGTTAATCTTTAGAAAGGATCTGTGATGCGGTCGGTTTAATGCGTCATGATTTGAAGCTATGAATAAGCAAGCGGCAACCTTGGAGAGAACCGGTAAAAACCCGCAAAGCAAGAAAAAGGCTGTCACAATCTATAGATATCTCAAGAGATACTGGTTCATCTATCTGTTAATTATACCGGGTCTTTTACATAAAATAATATTCAGCTATGTTCCGATGTACGGTATACTTATCGCCTTTAAAAAGTATGAGTACATGAAAGGCGTGGCGGCAAGTAAATGGGTGGGCTTCAAAAATTTTGAGATTATCTTCCGGGATAATGATTTCTACCGGGTATTACTCAATACAGTATTAATAAATGTATACAATATCCTGTTCGGAACAGTGTTTGTTATTATTCTGGCTCTTATGCTCAACGAGATAAAGATAAAGCCGGTCAAGAGCATCTTTCAAACGGCGGTATATCTGCCGAACTTTCTTTCTTGGGTCGTTTTTGCCGGACTTATTACAATAATTCTGTCTCCGTCGGACGGAATAGTAAACAATATTTTAATTTCACTGGGATTTGATCCTATTTACTTTCTGGGAAAACCACAGTATTTCCGGACTATCTTAGTGTGCTCCGGACTGATAAAATCTGCCGGATTCAACACGATTATCTATCTTGCGGCAATATCGGGCATTAGTCCGGAGCTTTATGAATGTGCTATACTTGACGGTGCTCACCGGGGACAGATGATGTGGCACATAACCCTGCCCAGAATAAAGCCCACTATAGCCGTTCTCTTGATTCTCAGCGTATCCAATCTCTTTGGTTCAAACTTTGAGCAGGTATTTAACCTATATAGTCCATTGGTGTATGAGACAGGTGACGTGTTGTCTACATTCATCTACAGACGCGGACTGTTAGACGGAAAGCTTGAAATGGCGACTGCGTTGGGACTTATTTTCAGTGTTATAGGAGTTATCACCATCTTCGTTACAAATAAATTCATAAAGAAGATGGATGTAATGGGAATATTGTAAAGAGGAGGCGCTGGAATGGCGATTTTAGTATTAAACAGGCGGCGGATTCGCTTTAACACCTTTGATGTATTTGTCTATCTATACTGCGGTATATTTGCTATTGTATGCTTTTATCCGTTGTGGTACGTTTTTATTGGCTCTATTAGCCCATATGATTCTTTCGCTTCCACAGCTGTGGCTCTCTGGCCGACCGGCACACCCAGCCTGCGGTACTATTCAGTAATATGGACAGGTGCATCATTTCAGCGGGCTTTCTTAGTGTCGGTGGCGAAAACGGCTGCCGGAATGCTGGGAATGATGACTATAACATCCTGTATGGCATACGGCGTTTCAAAGTCTCATATTTTCGGTATGAGGTTTGTAAATGTGTTTGTCGTATTTACAATGTTTTTCGGCGGAACAATCATTCAATACTATCTGCTCTACACACAGCTTAATATGATTAATACATTCTCTGTAATGGTTATTCCAGCTATGGTTGATACCTGGACCTTCGTTGTTATGCGAAACTATTTCGCCAACAACATCCCACCCGATTTGGAACAGGCGGCCGCTATTGACGGTGCAAACGAAATCACGGTGTTTTTCAGAATTGTAGTACCCATTTCTAAGCCTATCTTTGCGGCAATGGCGTTATTCTCGGCGGTCGGGCACTGGAACGATTGGGTGACTTATACATACTATTGCGAAGATATTGCTTTACAGCCATTTACAAAGCTTCTTCAAAGACTTCTGATTCGTCCGGATATGTTTATAGCGCAAGGAGCAAAGGATGCAGTCGATATAAATCTGACGACACCGCCGCCCATGGCACTGAAATATACAACAATCATGTGTGCGATGATTCCGATTATGTGTGTATATCCATTCTTGCAGAAGTATTTTGCCAAGGGTATATTAATCGGTGCAATCAAGGAATAGTTACATTAAAGGAGAATACTGCGTGTATAGTATTATGCTTGTCGAAGACGAAGCTATAATTCTAGGTGGCTTGCATAAACAGATTGATTGGGAGAAGCTGGGCTTTAACGTATGCGCAAAAGCAATTAACGGAATAGAAGCGATGTCATTTATCCAGTCGGGTATGAGGGTTGATGCTGTTCTTACAGATATCCGTATGCCCGTTATGGATGGAATAGAGCTTTTAAGACAGATAAGAGAGCTGAAGCTTCCTACCCAGGTTGTACTCCTTAGCGGGTACGATGAGTTCGACTATGCTCAAAAGGGTATAGAATACGGAGCTTTTGACTTTATTTTAAAGCCCAGCAGCAATAAAGAGATATGTGCAGTTATAAACCGTTTAAAGAATAAGCTTGATGCGTATGAAGAGGAGCGGGAGACGTACGGCAGACTTAAAACAAGAGCGGAGCTTGCCGACCGGTTAAAAAATAATCAGATGTTTCTATCGGCATACATAAATGCCGGTGACAGCTCGTATAGTCTGGAGGAAAAGGACTCTTATCTGTGTGTTATCGGATATAGAGGATCTATAGATTTTAACAGATCCCCTGGCAGCATTGACAGGGAAGAATTGATTCTTAATGCAGAGGATACCGGTCTCATAGGAAGCTTCATAACACCCGACGGGCGCTCATATCTTCTCATAGTTTCTCCCGACAGCGATTCGGATGAAGCTAGGGAGAGGATGTACGCGCTGTGCCAGAATTTAAAGAAGAGGATGGAATCAGAGCAAATAGGCGGATTGGAGGATTTGATACTTACAGGAGCGGTTACAGATATAGAGAAAGGATTTAAAAGCTTAAGTGAGCTTTTTAAACGTGTAAACGAGCTTTTAAAGCTTAGATTTTTCTATGACAGCCAGCAGATTTTTACCGAACAGTCCCTAGAAAGGCATCATAATCATAAAAATATTGTACCGCTTGACAGTAAGGCGTTAAGTGAAGTGGTAATACAAGCATATCGTTCAAAGAATATAAATTCTGTACAGAGCCTTTTAAATCATCAGCTTATTAAGCTTAAATATTCTTTTAAGACAGCGGATGAGATATATGTCCTTTTAATGGAGGTGTGGCAGTTCTTTCTTGCAAGCCTTTCCAGCGGTGAGGTGGAGACATTTGTAGAGCTTAATATTGATGTCTACAAGGAACTGAACAGAATAATAGAAGAGGGAAGCCTTCTGGATGCTATTGAATGGTTTATTTCTCTTATAAGTATGATGGTTGAGGTTTCGGTGTCCGTGAACGCAAGTAAATCGGTTGAGGTCATAGAAAACGTCAAGCAGTTTATTGTAAACAATCTATCCTGCCGTATAACACTTCCGTATGTCGCAAAGATGGTGTTTATGAGTCCTACGTATTTTAGTATTATATTTAAACGGTATACAGGTGAAAGCTTTGTTAAGTATCTGACCGAGAGCCGTATAAAAAAAGCTAAAGAGCTATTATGTATGGACTACAAGATATACGAGGTAGCGGATATGGTAGGCTACGATGATTACAGATATTTCAGCAAGATTTTTATGAGACATACAGGTATAAACCCGAATGAATATAAAAAGCAGAGGAAACACGGTGAAAGGACATCTTCTTAATGATGCTTTTTAAAAGTTGGAAGACCCGGCAGCTGCTCATGTTTATTTCTGTAGTCACTATTATTATTGTTCTGACTCTGGACGCGGTTCTCATGAATTATGCCGTAAAGATGATACTAAACGATTATCTGCAAAGCCTAAACAAGGGAAATCTTGAACAGGTTCTTAATAATATTGAGATATCCTTTGACGATATGAAAAAGATTGTGCGCACAATAGCGGATGATCCTAAGCTCTCTTTTTACGCGGGTAATGTAAAGACATATGAAAAGTCGGGCATCACCTATGATATTATAAAATCAGCCAATGCGTTTTCTAAATATCTCATGATGAAAAAGCTTATTTATGGGAATATTCAGAACATTATATATGAAAACCAATCTTTATTAATACAATCTAATTCGGCAGCAATGTATGCCTCAAAGCAGTTTAGCAATGCGGTTTTTTCCAGATTAAATGACATGGGCGAGGTAATGGTTGTAACAATAGATGCCTATAACAGCGAAAATGATGATATACTCAAATATCTGGAGGGAAATCTAAACCTTAGAATAGACGATACAATACGCGGAAAATATCACGGACGCACTATATTCATCTGCGCTTCGGGTGATGGGTTTATTATTGCTGTCATGAGTAACGGCTGGCTGCGTGATTCGGTGCAAGGGGATAAAAACATAGTCATCTCTACAGTGGACGGTATTGTGCTTTATTCCATCAATAGGTCGATGGAGGAGCTGTATGAAAAGCTGGCTTTTGACATTGTTAATCCGTTTGAATGTGTCACAAAGCGTCAGGACAATAAAAGCTACACAGTGAGTATTCTAAACACACCGCAATACCGGGTGGCGCTTCTAGAGGACATGACCCCCATAGACAGCGAGATAGAGCAAACCGGATACATAAGTGTTATTTTGGTTATTATTCTCATAATTATATGTGCGTTCCTTACCAGATTTTTAATAGGACGGTTGTTCCGCGATTATAAGGATTTTTACAATATGGTTTCGGCATACCCTAATGAAAAAGATATAAGCCTGCCTAAAAGACCCGCAAAGTCCATACGCCGATTATTGGTGCTCTATTTTTCACTTGTTATTTTTATTCCGGTCATCATTTTTAGCGCAATTCTCATGTTTCGGTTTACGGATATATTGCAAAAAAACATGATAGAAAGAAACACTAATTTTCTGCACAAGCAGATGTTCTTCATCGAAAACTTCAAGAACATCAAGAATAAACTGGTGTTTTCCATCGTTACGAATGACGAGACACGAAATCTGCTGTCAGACGAAAAAAACAGCAAGCAGTATAGTGTCTTTAATGACAATAGCCATATATATAACGATGTAAGCTCGATAAATATCTATTCCAAGGACAGGGAGCTTAGATTTTTTACTTCCTACTACTATTCAAAGGATACGCTTTTTGGCGACCAAGCAGACAACCGGTGGTATTTTAATGAAACAAACCGTCTAAGCAGCGGAATGTTCCGGTTCGTTTCCCCGATTACACAGATGAAGGATGACAGACTTCTGCTTGAACCTATCGGGTATGTTGAGGTGGTTTTCCAGAACACACTGCTCTATCCGCTGCTTCAAAAAGCCCAGCAGATGGGTATAGATTGTTTTCTGGCAACGACCTCCGGTATGGTTGTAGCTCATCAAAATTCATCAGAAATAGGCTCGGTTGTAGAGCTTGATAAATCCACAATGATGATTGTACCCTCCCAAGACATTCCGCTGCTGGTAGTTGTAAAGGAGGTAAATCTCTATATTTCGCAGACATTTACATCGTTTTTAATCATTGAATCGCTTATCATCGTCATGGTAATACTTTTTGGATTTATTTTTTCATGGGTTGTTTCTGCTGTAATCGAGAGAAACCTAAACCGGATGCTTCTACAGCTGGAAAGTATAGGCAGAGGACGCTTTGACAGCACGAAAATAGCAAGTAATATATACGAGCTTGACCGTCTGTATAATGCATTCGAGAGCATGTCCCAGCGGATAAAACAGCTCATACAGGATGAATATGCATCAAAATTGAGAGAAGAACGCCTTTTAAACGAGCGAAACCAATGTGAGCTGACAGCGCTTCAAGCACAGATTAACCCGCATTTTCTCTTTAATACGTTAGAGAGCGTCAAGTGGCTCATGCATGGAGGTGATAAGCAGAAGTGCGAAACGCTCGTAGGAGATCTGGGAAAGCTGCTTAGATACTCGGTCAAGATAGGATACCCGCTGGTTAAGATATCAGAAGAGCTGCATTCGGCGCAGAACTATCTGGATATCCAAAAGGTGAGGCTTGATTTCCCCATTGATGTGCTTTTTTATCTGGACAATTCTCTGCTTAACTGCCAGACGATAAGAATGAGTATCCAGCCGCTAATAGAAAACTCTATCATTCACGGGTTCATAACCAAGGAATACCCCGGAATGATTAGTATTAAGCTGTATCGTGAGGGAGAGGAGGTTATTATCAGTATATCAGACAATGGGTACGGGATTCCATGTGACAAGCTTTTGGAGATACAGGAAAATCTGCAAAAGAACAGCATCGATGAGCATATCGGCATCTACAATGTTAATAAAAGGCTAAAGCTCTATTTCGGAGAACAGTGCGGAGTACTGATTCAAAGCGAACAGGGGGCTGGGACAACGGTTTTCTTAAAGCAGCCTTATATAATAAACTGACAATAAGGAGTTTTAATTATGCAGGTTCAAGCATTGGATAAGGGTGTAGTCTATTTAAGCGGCAATAGGATATTCAGCTATTGCGGATGGCCGACAATCGGAAAGCTCGATGACGGTACTCTTGTAGCGGTGACTTCTGGACACAGAAACTGGCATGTCGATCCCTTCGGCAAGGTGCTTATGCTGCAGAGCAGGGACGAGGGAAAAACCTGGTCTGAACCGACTATTCTGATTGATTCAATCCTTGATAACAGAGATGCCGGGTTCTTAAACATGGGCGGGGGAAACCTTATTGTCACGTCCTTTACCAGCGATATGGAGAGTATAAAGGATCATCTTGTCCGCTATGATACACATCTACACAGCTTCAATAAGCTCATAAGCGCATATATCGATATGGTGGATGAGAGCGAGATAGTAGATAATCACTGTTCAAACTATAGAGTAAGCAGGGACAACGGTTTTACCTGGAGTGAGCTGAAGGTATCCCCGGTGACCTGTCCGCACGGCCCTGCACTCTTATCTGACGGCAGTGTCCTCTATGTCGGCAATCCTATGTTTGCCGGGAAGATTGAAAATGATGCATTTGAGCTGTCACAGCTTTCGGTGTTTAGGAGCACGGACAACTGCGAGAGCTTTACATATTATTCACATATCCCCGTACCGGAATATGAGGGCTGCAAGGTGGACTTCTGCGAGCCGCACGCATTAGAGCTTCCGGATGGCACCATCTTGTGCCACATAAGGGTGGACTATTCGGTGACAGACGGACGGTTGGAGAATACCCAGCATATTAAGCCTGTTTACCAGAGCATATCAAGGGACGGGGGAAGGACGTTTAGTGTAGCAGAACCCTTAGACTTTAGCGGTTCTCCGCCTTTTATCATGAACCATTCCAGTAAAGCGGTCATCTCAACGTATGCACACCGCTCTGATCCTTGTTCGGTACAGGCGGCTGTCAGCCTTGACATGGGAATTTCCTGGGAATCAAACCTTGTGCTGGACGACTTCCCCGAAACCTGGGATATGGGTTACGCATCTACGGTGGAGATAAGCGGCGGGGATCTCTTCACGCTCTTCTACTGCCGCGATACTAAGTGCAGCTCGTCCGCTCTGCGTTATGTCAAGTGGCGTCTTGTTCAGTAGCGGGAAGGCTTTTACTTGTGCGCAGTACGGGTTACTGGATGACAATACCGCATATGCGACAAATTCTGATTTTTCTTATCCTAATTTGGATAGCGACCTTGTAACTATTTTGGGTAGAACTGTAACCGTCAGAAAGTGAGGTCTTTATTATGAAAACTGTTGAGATTAATATGGGTGAGCCTGTGGTTATAGCGCAAGCACCACCCGATATCCGCCATTGGGGGCCTTATCAGTTCCCAACCACCTTGAGTATACTGCAGGACGGAGGATTGTATCTGCGATATCATACAGGCAGTGACTCCTGTTCTGCGGCAGGTGCAGATCTTCCGCATGTGGTGTCCTATGACATGGGAAAAAGCTGGACGCATGTAGACAGCATATCCTCTCCGGACGGTATTGCTCTCAAAAACGGTGACCGTCTGCGTATATTTGTTCCTAAACCCATACCCGCTGATTCGCTTTATCTTCCAGAACCTCTATTTGATAAGGAGCATGTCACCCAACATATTAAATACTATAACTTTGACCAGTTCCCGGAGCTTGTCAATGCAATTACCATAGAGCGGTTTCCAAAGAATGGAAAGGAATGGATAAAGGAGCAGCATATCCTGTCCGTTCCCGGTCTCATGCGCGGTGTTGTTAGAGACATGCTGGAAAACTATGCATATGGTGACCCGAACTACTATCTTATAATGCCTGCTCCGGACAGGATGGTGACAGCGCCCGACGGTACAATCTGGCTTGTGTTCTATATGGTCATGAGGGATGTATCCGGAAAAGTATGCCCGCTTCCCGTCTTTCTCACATCCGAGGACGATGGACTGACGTTTAAGTATCGCAGTCACATTCCGTATTTTGTTAATACAAAGATTGACCCGCTGTCCGCCGAGCGGGACGGCTTTAGTGAGCCTATGATATGCTTTGAGCCGGATGGTTCGATTATCTGTATAATGCGAACATCTGACTGCCGCGGCAACTCGCCGTCCGTGATAGCCCGCAGTACAGATAATGGATACAGCTTTTGCGAGCCGGCATACTTTGACGACTTCGGTGTTTGGCCTAACATGCTTTCTATGGGGGACGGAATAACGCTTCTATCCTACGGCAGACCGGGCTTTTTCCTCCGCGCTTCGTCCGACCCCGCCGGG
>CAYSTR010000032.1:0-12632 GCA_964433745.1 uncultured Oscillospiraceae bacterium
GGAAGTTCCGATTGACACGATGTCACCGCGTATGCGCCTCATGGATTCCCTTGACAAGATACTAAGCGAGCCTATCCCCACAAGCAAGAATGTAGATGCGGTCGAGTGCAAGCTCTTTGGTATCGGCTCGGAGGCATATGTGACAGGTTCGCACGAGTTTTATATGGGTTACGCTATAAAAAACAACATTCCGCTGACACTGGATGTGGGGCATTTCCATCCGACAGAAGCAGTCTCCGCAAAAATTTCAGCGCTGATGGTCTTTCTGGATAAGCTTCTTTTGCACGTCAGCCGCCCGGTTCGCTGGGATTCCGACCATGTTGTGGCGTTTGACGATGAACTGCGTGCTATCATGTACGAGGTAGTGCGGCTTAACCTCCTAGACCGCGTTTATCTGGCAC
Organism: uncultured Oscillospiraceae bacterium; assembly: GCA_964433745.1. Classification (GTDB taxonomy): domain Bacteria; phylum Bacillota; class Clostridia; order Oscillospirales; family Ruminococcaceae; genus CAYSTR01. The sequence continues at coordinate 402 of CAYSTR010000032.1, forward strand.
TCGACTACTTTGATGCATCAATAAACCGTATAATAGCGTGGACAGTTGGTGCGAGAAACGCAAGAAAAGCGCTTTTAGAGGCACTTTTACAGCCTACAGATAAGCTATTGGCGCTTGAGCGTGACGGTGACAATTCGGCGAGACTGGCGCTTACTCAGGAGCTTCGCGCATTCCCGTTCGGCGCAGTGTGGGACTACTACTGTGAGAGCAAGGGTATACCGGGACTTTCGTGGATAGACGAGGCTAAGAAGTACGAAAAAGAGATTCTCTCTTCCAGAGGATAAGGATTGGGGTGAATTAATTGGCTAAGCGTGTACTGGCGTTCGACTTCGGCGCATCCAGCGGACGTGCCATGCTCGGATGTCTCGAAAACGGCAAGCTTACTATCGAGGAGATACATAGATTCTCAAATGACCCTGTAATGCAGGGCGGAACGTTCTACTGGGATATTCTGCGCCTTTTATATGAGATAAAACAGGGTATTATAAAGGCTGTAAACGCGGGCGGCTTTGACTCCATCGGTATAGATACCTGGGGCGTGGACTTCGGGCTGTTGGATAAAAAGGGCAGGCTTTTAGAAAATCCTGTCCACTACCGCGACAGCCGGACAGTGGGAAAGCTAGATGAAATGTTTAATGTTGTACCGCGCGAGGATATCTACAATGTCACCGGTATACAGTTCATGGAGCTGAACACGCTGACACAGCTGTTTTCCTTATCTAAACAGAACCCGGAGTTGTTGGATCGGGCAGACACCCTCCTTTTGACCCCTGATTTATTGAGCTATTTTCTGACAGGCGAGAAGCACAGTGAATATACTATATCCTCCACAACGCAGATGCTGGATGCCCACAAGGGCGACTGGTCGTATGAGCTTTTAAACAAACTGTCCATTCCAGCGGACAGTCTGCAAGGCATCATCCATCCCGGTACGGTTTATGGTATGCTGTCCGATGAGATATGCGAGGAGCTGTCTGCACCGAAGGTACCGGTGGTTGCGGTTGCGTCCCACGATACCGCGTCGGCGGTCATCGCAGTTCCGGCTAAAGAACCCGATTTTGCATACATAAGCTGCGGTACATGGTCACTCTTTGGAATAGAGAGCGATAAGCCCATAATAAACGAGCTGTCCAGCAGATACAACATGACCAATGAGGGCGGCTTCGGGCGTACAATTCGGTTTCTCAAAAACATTATGGGACTGTGGCTCATTCAGGAGTCGCGCCGTCAATGGCAGCGTGAGGGTGAGGATGTCTCGTTTGCACAGTTGGAGCGGGAGGCCCTTGCTGTCGAGCCGTTTAAGGCATTTATCGACCCGGATGCTCAGGACTTTTTCCCGCCCGGCAACCATCCCAGACGTGTTGCGGCGTTTTGTGAGCGCACCGGGCAGTATGTCCCCCGCACACGCGGCGAGATTATGCGCTCTATATACGAGAGCTTGAGCTTAAAGTACAGATACACACTCGAATGTATCGAGGAGATAACCGGTAAGCGGTACAACGCCATACATGTCGTGGGCGGCGGGACAAAGGACAACTTCCTCTGTCAGCTCACAGCCAACGCCACAGGGCTGGACGTTATAGCGGGCCCCATTGAGGCAACGGTTCTCGGCAATGTAGCGGTTCAGTTCATCTCCAGCGGGGATATCAAGGATTTAAACGAAGCCAGAAGCATTATTGCCTCCTCCTGCGGACCTATTACCTACACACCCGACAGGTCGCTTGACTGGGATGCGGCATACGAACGGTTCAAGGCATACATACAGTAATAAGAAATTCCCCCGGAAAAGCGGACTTTACCGGGGGAATTATCATATTATAGCTTGCCTTAACTTTATTAGAGCATCGTCCATCGGCATGTCGGACGAGAAGATACTGGCTGTTCCGGCGACAAATGTGTCAGCTCCCGCCTTTCGCATAAGCGCCGCATTATGAAAGCTCACATTGCCGTCCGTCTCGATAAAGACATGATTCGCACCCAAACTATTTAGAAGCTCGCGCAATGCTGTAATCTTCGGAAGTGTAGGTTCGATAAGCTTCTGACCGGCATATCCGGGGTTTACCGTCATAATGAGTACCCCATCAATCACATCCGAAACCAACGGTACAGATGTGATGGGTGTCCCGGGATTGAGAGCTAATACCGCTGCCGCACCTCGCTCTTTTATCTGCATGAGTGCCCGGTGGATGTGCGGTGTAGCCTCGCTGTGTACTGATACTGTGTCACCCGGACGCACATCGAACCAGTCCAGCTTTGCTTCGGGCGAGGTTATCATGAGGTGGATGTCCAACGGGATGTCGGTTATTTCTCGTAGACGTTTTATGTAATCTGTGCCAAGCGTTATGTTTGGGACAAACACACCCTCCATTATATCGATGTGCAGAAGCTCTACATTGAGACGTTTAAGTGTTGCTAGAGTTTTTTCGGTCTTTAGTATATCACAGCACATCATGGACGCGGAGATACGGCTCTTCATTTTTTTACTGCTCCTTAACTTTTTCTGCTTTTTTATTATAGCAGTAACCGTTATTCTTTGCAAGGGGGATGAAAGCATGGCAGTTAAGCAAAAGATAATGTTCGAGTGCAGCGTGTGCGGATACCGTGCAGTCAAGTGGACAGGTAAATGTCCGGGCTGCTCCGACTGGAATACGCTAGTCGAGGTGACGATAGGCACACCCCCGCCCCGAGCGGTGACGGCTGGAGAGACCGCAAAGCTCACAGGTCTCATGGACGTAGACGAGAGGGAGGAGGTGCGCTTCACTACAGGACTTAATGAGCTTGACAGGGTTTTAGGCGGCGGGATAGTGCGTGGTTCGGTGATGCTCATTGGCGGTGACCCCGGTATCGGGAAATCTACCCTGCTTTTGCAGATATGTAAGCATATCGGCGAACACCGCTCCATCCTCTATATCTCGGGAGAGGAATCGGCTCGTCAGATCAAGCTTAGAGCACAGCGGTTGGGAGTAGAGACCGACAAGCTCTTTCTCTCCACCGAAACCGATGTGGGACGTATAGTCGCAACCATCGAGATGTACAAACCGGGACTTGTCATAATCGATTCGATTCAGACGGTATATCTAAGCGAGATTACCTCGTCGCCCGGCAGTGTCACGCAGGTGCGCGAGTCCACCGCCGCCCTCATGAACGCCGCAAAGGACGAGGAGGTGCCTGTTTTCATCGTTGGGCATGTCAACAAGGACGGTGCTATAGCAGGACCTAAGGTGCTGGAGCACATTGTGGACTGTGTCCTCTACTTTGAGGGAGAGCGAAACCTGAACTACCGCATATTGCGTACCATCAAGAACCGTTTCGGCTCGGTCAGCGAGATTGGCGTATTTGAGATGAAGAAGGACGGTCTGTCCGAGGTGGAAAATCCGTCAGCCATGCTGTTGGAGGGAAAACCCTCTGGTGTGTCCGGTTCATGTGTAGTGTGTGTTATGGAGGGAGCGCGTGCCATATTTGCAGAGGTGCAGACACTGGCGTCCAAGTCGAGCTTTTCTGCTCCCCGCCGCACCGCCACAGGGTACGATTATAACCGGCTGCTCATGCTTCTGGCTGTCCTTGAAAAACGCATGGGGTATCATTTCTCGGCGCTAGACGTATATCTCAATGTCGTAGGCGGACTGTCGCTGGATGAACCGGCGGCGGATCTCTCGATTGTACTGTCGGTGGTGTCAAACTACAAGGAAGTCCCGGTAGGTGACCGAGTAGCCGCTATGGGTGAGGTCGGACTGGCGGGCGAGGTGCGCGCCGTCTCCTCCGTGACCGTGCGGTTGGGTGAAGCGGAGCGGCTGGGGTTTACGACATGTATAATCCCGCGTCAAAATCTCAAGGGACTTAGTGTAAGCGAGTATCCGGGGCTTGAGATTGTAGGAGTAGGCAGTGTTTATGAGGCGTTAGCAGCGGCGGGACTTGTATAGAATAAAAATACCGGCACGGTTTTTATGAAAGAACCATGCCGGTATTTCCTATATTAGCTTTATAATGTCATTAAACGTGACGGCTATCATGAGGAGAATGAGCAGAGCAAATCCGGCAAAATGGATGTAGCTTTCATATTTAGGATTAATCGGACGCCGTCTTACCGCTTCTATGACGAGGAACAAGAGCCTGCCGCCGTCCAGCGCAGGAAGCGGGAGCAGATTAAACAGTCCCAGATTTATCGTAATAAGACCAACAAGCATAAGCAGTGCGTCCATACTGACACCCGCTGCTTCGCCTATTGCTGTCGTTACCCCAACAGGACCTGAAAGCTGATTAAATGTAAACTTACCGGTAACTAAATCAACCAGTGAGCTGATAACTAGCTTACCCGCCGACACACTCCAGAAGAATCCGCGGTTTAGCGTTGTAAGTGCAGTCTTTTCTATGGGCTTAACCATAAAGTCTATCTTAATGACAGCGTTATTATCGTCTACAGAGCGTGTCTTGAATGTGACCTCATTAAGGGATATCTTCTCCCCCTCACGCAGCACAGTCATCGAAACAACACCGTTTTGAGCGCGCATGAGGGAGTAGATTATGTCCATGTCTATGTTGACCTTACTACCGTTTATGCTTAAAATCTTGTCACCCGGCAAGAGAGACGAGCTGCTCACCGCCCCCTCGTGAAACTTTGCAATGGTCGTACTGGAGATATTGCCGGGGGCTTGTGCGGTTAGTATTGTAAAGATAATAACGCCCAACAGCAGATTCATAAAAGAACCGGCGAACAGAACAATCGCCCGCTGCCAGATGGGCTTCTGATTAAAGGCATTTACATCCTCACTGCCGCCGTCCTCGCCCTCCATTGCCACAAACCCGCCAATGGGAAACAGACGGATGGAATATGCGGTATCTCCCTTGACCTTTGAAAACAGCTTAGGTCCCATACCCATAGCAAACTCGTTGACCTTGAAGCGGAACAGCTTTGCTGTGGTGAAATGCCCGACCTCGTGTATGAGAATGAGTATGCCGAATACGAGCACAGCCCAAAGAATAGTAATTACAGTCTGCATTCGTTAACCCCCGTTTATTGTTATAAAACGCCCGGATCCCAGCTTCTCCCGCACATCTCTGTCTATCTCGGTGACATCCTCGTATGAATATCTGTCTTTTTTACCGTCAAAGTGTTCGAGGGAGGTCAGTACAAGCTCGCCGATACCGGTAAATGGCAGCTTTCCGTCAAGGTATAACCCCACAGCCAGCTCATCGGCAGCATTTACTATAGCCGGATATAACCCGCCTCGCTTTATCGCCTCCCGGCAAGCCGCAAGACAGACAAACACCGAATCGTCGGGTCTTGCAAAGGTGAGCTTTCCCATATCCCAGAGGTTAAGAGGCTTTACAGGGGATGGATAACGCATAGGATAGGTCAGCGCGTACTGGATAGGTATGCGCATATCGGGTACAGAGAGCTGTGCTATGCTAGAATTATCCTCATATTCCACAATGGAATGAATAATGCTCTCGCGGTGGACGAGCACATCAATCTTATCCTCTGGAAGGTCAAACAGCCACACTGCTTCGATAAGCTCCAGTCCCTTATTCATGAGGGTGGCACAGTCTATCGTTATCTTTGCGCCCATGCTCCAGTTGGGGTGCCTTAGTGCCTGTTCGGGCGTGACATGAGCCAGTTCATCCGCACTCATGCCGAAGAAAGGGCCGCCGGATGCTGTGAGGATAAGCCTATTAATAGTATTATGATGGTTTTTTCTATTTATGCCGGTTTTTATGTCGTCAATCAGTTTATTTCCGCTTAGACATTGAAATATTGCCGAATGCTCGCTGTCCACAGGCAGAATGCGCACACCCTTTTCTCTGGCTCGCCCCATAACAAGCGCACCCGCTGCGACAAGGGTCTCCTTATTGGCAAGAGCCACATCCACACCCGCATCGATTGCTGCAAGGGTGGGTTTTAGACCAATCATGCCCACAAGGGAGTTTAGGAGTATATCGTTATCCGGGTCGGATGCGATGGTACACAGTCCGTCCATGCCGTGCAGGACGTGCGTGTTTGTATCGGAGAGTTTTATTTTAAGCGTTCTATACGATTCGTAATCGTACATGCAGGCATATTTAAGCTTATATCTTCTGGCACACGCCTCCATATCGTCCACACTGGTGTTTGCCGCTCCCGCAAGCACATGCAGTCCCAGCTTATCTGCTACATCCTGTGCGCTCTTACCGATAGAACCGGTTATACCGAGAATTGAGATGGTTTTGTTCATTCGTGACTGTCCTCCGGCGGCGGTGTTTGTTCGGGGTTGCCTTCCTCCTGTTCGGGGGGTAAGCCAGGTGCTTCTGCCGTCACCATGACATGGGGTTTACGGTCAAAGCGGCGCATGATAAGAAGATACAGGATAAATACCGCCAATGCCGCAAGGGACAGCCATATGCCGTTTATAAGCCCCGGTGTCATATAGGTGAAACGGATTACATTGTCCCCCGCCTTACAGCGTACCGCCATGAAGCCCTTGTTTACAAGCTCTATTTCGGCAGGCTCACCGTTTACCGTCGCGGTAAAGCCATCGTCATACGGTACGGAGAAGAATACAAGGTTTTCCCTATCCAAGGTTATCTCGGAGATAAATCCCCTGTTATCGGTGGTAAATGACCTTGCACTCTGATTGCGGCGGTCTGCACAGTCGTCGGCATAGTCGGCAACACTGAGGGCATAGCCATCGGGCAGCGGGGTGAGTATATCGCTGTGACGGACAATCTGCTGCTCGTCCTCCAGAAGAATACCCTTTAGCATCATCTTACTGCGCTCGTCTGTGCTCACCTTGTTCATGATATCTGATGTGATGTAGTAGTCATAGGTAAAGCCCATGGGGATAAAGTACTGGTTCTCATATATATCAAACTCGTTTTGATTGGCAAACTGCTCAAACCCCGGCATTGAGGGGCGGTCGGTGCGGTCTGTCTGCGCAAAGAGGTACTTCACCGACAGAAGCGAGCGCAGGGCGTACTTGTCCGGCTCGGGACGTGAGCCCACACCGCGCTCCACCCCGACATAGGGGTAGAACTCCATAACGGATTTGGGGACGATGGAGTGGAATGCCTGAATATTCGGCATTCCCCAGAACATAGCCTGATTGTCCATACCGTTGAACACATCCACGCGGTAAAATTCGTCTTTCGGGATGGTGATGTTCTCGCCGCCGCGTATACCGGTTCTAATAATCCACGCATCGTTATATGAGTGCATTTTACCAAACGTAATATAGCAGGCAGAGTAGACCACCGCTGTGACGACAATACCCACGGTCATATACTTTAAGTATTGGGGTTTACTCTTAAAACGAGCAGTAATAAAGTAGCAGATAAACACCGAAGCCAGTGCAATAGCGGCGTAAATCCAGAGCCGCTCGGGATTGGGAGCAAGCCCTATATCCCAGTTCTCGCCGTTCTTGACCGGCATAAGCCCGATTAAGACGGTAAACCCTATGACCACAACAGCGTTCCATTTCAGTCCGCGTGTAAGATTTACTGTCCTGTCCTCCATGGCTATTACAGAAGCTAACGCCATAAAGAGTATCGGCATATAGTACCAGCGTCCGTAAAAGGCACTGTTAAATGCAAAGAATGTGCTGTTTAATATAGGGATTACAGCAAAGACGATGCTCGTCCAGATTATGCGCTTGACAAAGGCGTGACGGTGGCGTGTGCGCTGTAAAAACGCTATAACACCGCCCATACCAATAAACGGCAACCACCCGGCAAGGGACGCCCACTTTGAGCCGTTATCCGAGAAAAAGTTGGGTCGGGAGGGTATGTCGGGCGGAAAGAAAAAGCTTTGAATTATGGATGGAACGCGCTGAACATTGTTATAAACGACAGCATTTATACCATTTATGATACTGTTGGTGCGCGGGTTTGCCATGACGACAATAAGTGACGGAAGCGATAGGAACATCGTCATAAGCACACCCATAAGACCCTCGGCGATAAACAGAAAAAAGGTTTTGGGTTTTAGATCGAAATCCTTTCCTGTTTGCATCCGGATTATGATGTATATAATGAGAAAAACCGCTTCGCCCACAAAGAAGAAGTAGTTTACCAGAAGATTTATGAATACCGCAAAGGCAAATACCCCGCGGCGGTCGTTCTGAACCAGCTCCTCTACCGCCACTAAAAGCAGCGGGAAGAATACGATTGGTTCGTGGAAATTGTTAAAGATTATGTTATAAACAGAAAACCCGGAGAAGGCATAGAGAAACCCACCCAGCACCGCCAGATCATTATTTCTGACAAACCGCTTAACATACGCATATCCGGTAACACCTGCAAAGGCAAATTTGAGCATTAGAAGCGGTGCCATAAGATAGGGTACTGCCTCTGACGGAAATGGCAGTGTCAGCCAGAAAAATGGACTGCCTAACAGATAGAAGCTGTATGAACCGATAAAGTTTGCACCTAGGTCGGTCGTAAAGCTCCAGAATATGTTGCCCGAACGCACCGCGTCATGAGCCAGTTTGTAGAATGGAATCTGTTGTACGTTAAAATCGCCGAAAAAGAGAAAGTAGCCCTGTGAATAGATTAAAAAAGGCGTAAACATCACGAGTGCGGCGCAAACCGTGATGAAAAATACATTATAGTAGCCCTTGTTGCGTTCGTAGCTATTAAGAAGCCTGTCCTTTAGCATGTCACAATCCCTCGCTGTTATTTATTGGCAGTTTTTCTTCCGCCTTGCCCTTAATGAGCATGTCTGCAATAACATAAACGGTGTAGAGAAAGAGAACCACATTGAGTGCGGAGAAAATCATGAGCCAGACATCATAGTTATCCTGCCATGCGGCGCGTGAAGATATCTGCGAAGTCAAAAGCATAAGTTGGTTTATAAAGACAATTCCGGAGGTGAGAATATATAGTACAAACAGCCTGTAGCTGCCGTACAAAAGAAACGCGACCAGTAAGAATATAAGCACCGGAACCTCGTAACGCTCATGCATACGCGTTGTGAGTATGAATATACCCTCCATAATAAACACGCACAGAAGAAATGTAGAGCGTGTCTTGGAGAAAAACCATATCGATACCGTCCCTATCAAAACCAAAAAGGTATTTATAAGGCTTAAAACATTAAAGCTTATCCCTGGCAGTATAAACATGCTGTCCGGCTTCCAGTTGAGTTTACCCAAGCCATAGATATTAAATGAATTGAGGTTTATAAACGGATATTTCCCCAATCCGCCAAGATAAACGCGAAACGGCAGATCAAAACCGCTGTTTAGCATAAACGGCAGGAAAATAATAATACACATACCGGCTGAAACAAGTATCGAGAGAAACGCATCCTTTAGCTTGTAGTCCGAAAAAAGACTAAGCAGAAAGACAGGCGCAAAATAGGCGGTTTGAAACTTGAGAAGACAGCAGAATGCAAAAACCAGTGTAGCATAATACGGATTTTTTCTAAGCAGCCAAAAGCTCAGAAGCAAAAAAAACATCATAATGGAATCGGTTTGACCCCAGTATGAGGAGTTATATATCATGGCAGGGTTAAATGTCCAGAGAAAACACCCCGCCAGTGCGGTGATGTGTGAACGCCGATAAAAGAGGAAAAATACTAGTGCGCCTGTGGCAAGGTCAAACAAAACAGGCCAAAGCTTTAGTATGAGCATCATGTAGGGTTCGCTTGCTCTTATCCATTCGACAGACATGAGCTTTGAGGGCAGAAGCAGGAAAAATAGGTATACAGGCGGATAATCCAGATTTTTTATATTGTTGTAGGCTGTAAAAATTCCATCTTTTAGCCCCATTGCCCAGTCGTAGTAGTAATTTAGGTCGAAATAATGTTGTATGTGGTACATTCCCGACAGCCTTATAAGAGCACCGAAAAATAAAAGCGCCCCAAGGAATGTAAAGAGTGTCTTGTGCGGCAGTTTTATCCTTGTCAAGATGTCCTCCGGTATGATAATATAAATGTTTTCTTAGTTTAGCTTTGACAATTATTTACAGTTTATCCCGATTTATTTAAGGCTACCGCCAGAGCTGTGGACGAGCTTATCGCGTATACGGTAGACATACATATAGGTAAGACGCGGCATGGATGCATCGTATAAAAGCATAACAAAATTCGCCGCCAGAAAAAGAATTAATACAGTCCATTCCCCATAGGCAGCAAGGGAATTTATAACCTCTTGCAGCTGTAGGACGAATATGAGAATCAGATAGGTGGAAAGAATCGAGAGATTAATAAAAACCACCTTAATTATCAAGCGCAGCCTACCGTCCTTTATATGCCTCTCAAGATATGAGCGGATGATGGGGTATAGCCCGAAAACGCCGATATATATGAGTGCAGCTTCCCTGTCCGGAACAAGCATAAAGGAGAGAAAAGACACTGAAATGTATACGACAAATGCCCATCTAAGAGAGATATCATGGATAACAGCGAGAAGAATGTAACCCGCCAAAAGTGGAAAAGCAAGCGTAACAAATGGGATAACCCCTGTCATGAACATTATTACAACACTAAGGGCACTCACCATGCCGCCCAGTGCAACCTTGTAGCTCTTTTTCATTGCATACGCCCCTTATCGTCTTGTAAAGACGGTTAACCACCTGTTGTAATACGTGTTAAGGCCTCATACAGCTCTGTAAATGTAAGATTTAAAGCTGTGAAATTGTACTGCTTATCCTTAAAGTATATACCAATCTCCAGCCGATTGTCAAGCGTACGCAGCTCGGTCAATGAAAAGGTTATGCCGCTAATCTCCATATCAAGCGCATTATCGGGCTTATCATTTTGGTATATCACGACAGTCAAGGTGCGTTCCCCGGTTTCATCGGCAAAGGAGTAGGATATATTATCTCCCCCCTCTGTCTGCGGAAGAGCGAAAAGACCCAGCTCCTCAAGCATTAAAGAAGCACCGCGGGTATCACTCATGATTTTTGGAGCATTGTATTGATTGCTCTCATCCATGCTGTCTTCTTCCGCTGTTTCCATTTCAATCCCAGCAGCGGTACTCATTTCGTTTGTCAAAGCTAACTGTGAAGTGTTGCTCCCATTTTTAAGCTCTATAGGCGGTCTTATAGAAAAAAACAATGCACTTCCCAGTACAACTAACATAAACACAGCCGCCCATGCGAGGTTCATACGAGGCTTCTGGGGCATAATGATAATCTCACCCGGAGTATTTATAGATTCGCTCATGCTAAAGGAATTAACGGACAAAAGGGAGAGCTCATGATCGCGGATTGCCTTTTTTAGATCGTCTCTTCGTATCTTCATTACTCTCCCTCCCATCCATTTAGCTTTGCTTTCATCTTTTTAAGTGCATTTGAATATCGCCAGAGCACTGTACCCAAGGGAAGCCCCAATATATCGGCTATCTCCCTATGCTTTAGTCCGGCAGTTATGTACAGAGTGACTACCTGGTGCTCACCCTTATTTAGAGCCGAGAGTGCCGTCTCGGCTAGTGCCTTGTTCTCGGTTTCGTTTGAATGTGAGTGGGAATCGATAATCTCCAGTTCGTCTATGGGAAGAAGCTCACGTTTATTGCGGCTTATATAGGTAAAGCTTAGATTTTTTGCAATGGTAAACACCCAAGCTCTTGCATTTGTGCCCTTTTTATACATATGTGCACATGTACCGATGCGCAAGAATGCGTCGTGGAGAATATCCTCCGCCGGCTCACGGCTTCCCACAATAGAGAGGATAAACGCGTATAACTGCTTCGCCATGAGCTCATAAAGCCGTTCAAGTCCGCTCATATCACCTGCGGCTATCTCCAACAGGTGCTTCTCTGTTACACTGTTCTGGCTGTTCACTCTATACTCCTTACTATATTAACTGCCGGTTAAGCGTTTTTATTGGCTATCTTAAATGAATGACCTTAGTCATATAACCCATGCGGTCACTGCGCTGTGAAGCATATATCATAGTCTGTCCGGGAACGAGCAGGATGTTTGCCATAACGGTGTCGGCGGTGTCCTTATCTAAAGCGGTAAGACATTCGTCCATAATAAGAAGCAGCGGCTTTCGCACCAACGCCCTTGCTATGGTCAAACGCTGCTTCTGACCGCCGGAATAGTTCATACCCGCACGAAAAACAGGCGCTGAAAGTCCGCCTTTCTCCTCAACGAAATCGTATGCCATGGTCTTTTTAAGTGTCTCTAAAAGCCGGTAATCGGGGACAGGCTCATCTAATGCAAGATTGTGACGCACATCGCCGGAGAAAAGCTCCGCTTTCTGCGGTATAAGCCCTGTTATACGGCGATATGCACATCTGTCGAGACAGCGAAGCT
>CAYSTR010000033.1:0-12521 GCA_964433745.1 uncultured Oscillospiraceae bacterium
AATGAACCCATGATATATATCCTCTTTGCCGCCGCTATCATATCGGCAGTATTAGGAGAGATAAGCGATTCCATCATCATTCTCATAGTAATCCTCCTAAACGCTGTAATTGGTATGGTGCAGGAGGGCAAGGCACAGCGTGCTTTAGAGCAGCTAAAGAAGCTGTCCTCCCCTACCGCGTTTGTCAAGCGAGGCGGCGAGGTGTTCGAGGTTAAGGCGGAGGAGCTGGTTCCGGGAGACATTGTTATCCTCGAAGCCGGGCGGCATATCCCTGCCGATTTGCGGCTTACCTTTACATCAAACCTAAAGATAGAGGAATCGGCACTGACAGGTGAGTCTGTCCCGGTAGATAAGGATGCAAACTTTGTTGCGGACAAGGAAATGCCCATCGGCGACCGCATAAACATGGCATACATGACCACCTCCGTGACCTACGGGCGCGGTGAGGGTGTAGTTGTGGCGACCGGTATGGGGACAGAGATAGGGCGTATAGCAAAACTCATCAATGAAGCCCGAGAGGAGATGACCCCGCTCCAAAAGAGACTGTCTGACCTAGGAAAGCTTCTGGGTGTCATTGCGATTGTACTGTGTGTCGCACTGTTTATTATAGCAGTGGTTCAACAGCGGGATGTTTTAGAGATGCTCATAACCGCCATATCATTGGCAGTGGCGGCTGTACCCGAGGGGCTTCCCGCCGTTGTCACCATCGTACTGGCTCTGGGTGTTCAGCGCCTTGTGGGTGTCGGAACTATCGTCAGACGGCTGCCGTCTGTTGAGACCCTGGGTGCGGTGAGTGTTGTATGCTCGGACAAGACCGGTACACTTACCCAAAACCGTATGACCGTGACAAAATTTTATATTGAGGGTAAGATGCATCCGGCGGAGGAGCTGCGGCTGGACGAGCACGGTATACTAATCAAGGGATTTATGCTCTGTAATGATGCCAACATCGAGGGTGAGAGCCGCTACGGCGACCCGACAGAGCTTGCTCTTCTGGACATGTCTAGAACGCTTATAAAAAAATCGGAGCTCATGAAGGAGATGCCGCGTGTGGACGAGCGGGCATTCGACTCCGACCGCAAGCTGATGACCACTGTCCATCAGGTGGGTGACCGCCCGATATCGTTTACTAAGGGAGCTATAGACGAGATACTCAAACGCTCGGTGCGCCTTATTGACGGCGGCAAGGCACGTCCCATTACAAACGAGGACAAGGTGCGGCTTTTAGAAGCGGCAGGTAGTATGTCCCACGAGGCTTTACGTGTACTGGCGCTTGCAGTGAAGGATTCATCCGATACTGACGAGACAGAGCTTACGTTTGTGGGGTTTGTGGGGATGATCGACCCGCCGCGTCAGGGTGTGCGCGACTCTGTTTCTGTATTCAAGGGTGCTGGCGTTAAGACCGTCATGATAACAGGTGACCATAAGGACACCGCCTTTGCCATAGCCAAGGAGCTGGGTATTGCCGAACGTCCGGACCAGTGTCTGTCGGGAGAGGAACTCAATCACCTTAGTGCAGACGAGCTGACAGGGCGCATGGACAGCCTATCGGTATTTGCGCGTGTCTCTCCGGAGCACAAAGTCATGATAGTAAACGCCTTCCACGACAAGGGGTATATCGTATCCATGACAGGAGACGGTGTTAATGACGCTCCCTCCCTCAAAGCGGCGGATATTGGCGTCGCAATGGGCATAACCGGTACGGATGTCGCCAAGAGTGCCGCCGACATGGTGCTCACGGACGACAGCTTTATTACCATTGAGAAGGCCATAGAAGAAGGCAGAGGAATCTACCAGAACATTAAAAAGTCCGTGCTGTTTCTCCTGTCCTCCAACTTTGGCGAGATTATCACAATGTTTACCGCCATACTGTTTGGTCTGGCAGCACCTTTAAAGGCTATTCACATTCTGTGGGTCAACCTTATCACCGACTCACTGCCCGGTCTGGCTCTGGGTGTGGACAAAAATGATACCGTTGATATCATGAAGCAAAAGCCCCGCGATCCCAAGGAGAGCCTGTTTGCGGGCGGAGGACTTGCGATCACCATCCTATATGGTTTCGTTGTCGCACTTATAACCCTCATAGCGTTTGTGTTCCCGCCGGCAACAGAGCTTACAAAGCGCGGTATGGCGGTTAATATCAAGAGTATCGCCGATATTCTGGCGGACAGCAGTCTTCTTTTACAAGCACAGACATACGCATTTACAGTCCTTGGCATATCACAGCTCTTCCACGCGGTGGGTATGCGCAACATCAACCGCTCAATATTCCGCTTTAATCATCTGGCAAACAAGCTCATGCTCCTCTCGTTCGGTATCGGGTTTGTCTTGCAGATAGCAGTAACCGAGATTCCGTTTTTGACTAAGATATTCGGCACTACTCCGTTAACCCTGCTCGAATGGCTGATGCTCACACTGCTTGCATCTCTGCCGCTTTGGGTTCACGAGATTGTCGCACTGGTAAGGCGCGGGAAGAAGTAACAGGGTTTATATAACTAGGTTGTAACAATATACTCCAAAAGAGGCTGTGACGATTTATTTATCTGTCACAGCCTTATTAGCTTTATCTGGTAACTGGAAGCAAAAGGTCAGCAGAAAACGAGGGGGATACCCCCCTCGCATACATTATTTCCTATTATAGTTATTCATAATCGCCGTAATCATCGTCAAAGTCTTCGTAGTAATCAAGTCGAAAACATAGTAAGCTTACAGCTTTATGATTTTTAGTATGGAGTATCCTTTACAGCCCTGTACATTGCGGCAATGTTTTCGTCCGGCGTACATGGAGCCAGATTGTTTGCTTCACGCATAACAAAGCGGCGGGTATAAGGTCTTACCTCGTCTATTATCCGTTTTGTCTCGGTATATACCTGCTCGGGAGTACCACCCAGCAGAAGCCCTACAACAGGTCCTCCGTTAATGGTTACCTTTTCTCCCAGTTCCCTTGCAAGCTCTCCGTGACGGACTGGAAATCCTGTGTCAAAGCCATACATGTTGAGCTTATCGCGCAGGGTGACAAAATGGCGTGTCGCATCCCCGCAAAGATGAATACTACCGGGTATGGATGGATTAAATAGCTCTTCCTGAAGCCTTTTATGAAAGGGCAGAATAAATCGCTCATAGTCGGCTTTTGATAGGAGAGCAATACTATCGTCCGCAAAAGAAAGACCGCTGTCACCCCTTTTTTCGGGTAGACCCCTGTATCTCCTCCACTGCTTTATACGCGAAATAGTAGCCTCGGTGATAAAATCAAGCAGTGAGAGCGCATAATCCGTGTCCTCGTACAAATCTATGCAAAAGCTTTCCACACCGCGAATAGCACAGGCAAGCGTCATAGGACCGTCTGTAGAGTCAAACGGTGTGCCAATACCGGATATGGGCGCTCCCTCGTACACGGTGCCGCGCTCCTTCATTTCACAAAACGCCTCGTAAGCATCTCTTGCAAACGCACCCGACCCGCTAAACACATCGGGAATACCTCTGTCAAACAGCATGTTTTTGTTATCATCCGTGAGAAACGGCTTTATGTCGGGAGTATCTCCGTTTATGTACTCTCTTTTCCCGCCCAGCCATTCAACTTCAAACGTGTTCATCATACTGACACCCACGTTCCACCCCTTTTCGGGTGTGCCCATCTCCCGGTCAGACGGTATACGGCGGCTCATGTAATAGGTAAATCTCAGTATAATATCGAGAAACAGCTCCATGTTCTCATACACATCACAAAATGTAAACCCCTCTGGATTGAGTGCCGGATTGAGAATAATATGTCTGAAGTTTACACCCAAAACCATGGGCATACGAATAGGGTTTCCAGCGTTAAAGCTGTCCCATACCTGCTTTACCTCGCTGTTGTGCGCTCCATAATGAATACCTATCTCCGGATACAACTCGCTTGCGGGTTTTATCTTCATATGCATTTCTCCCCGCGCCAATCACGTACGGTTTCAATCATGGCAAGATACCCCTCGGTAGGCACATAGTCTGGGATAGAGTTTCCGGTGCTGAATGCGATACCGCCATGTCCCCACACCTTATCCAGACAATCGTGTATGTACTCCCTTATCTCCTCTCTGGAGGCGCGGCACACCACATCGGTGTCTATACCGCCGAAGTTTCCTATTCTATCGCCGTACTTCTCCACCCATACGCTAAAATGTGCTATATTATCTTCATTCGAGTGTTTTGCGTCTATGTTTGCACCGTTAATAATATCGTCAAACACACCGAACAGATTGCCGCAGGAGTGCAGCAGAAAGGATTTTCCCTCCTTATGTACACGGTCGGTTATGCGGCGGTACTGCGGGATTACACAGCGTCTTATGTCATCACTGGATATGAGTGTCATGGTGTTAAAGCCCAGATCATCACCGAAGCGCAGTACACAAAACACATCGGAAAACTCCGCCATAAATCTGTCCCAGATGGCGTACTGCACATCCCCCATGGCTTTGAATATATCGTCGAACAGCTGTTCATCGTCACCCTTTAGGTAACACAGGTTCATGTAACCCACAATGTCCTGTACAGCCTCGAATATGCCATTCCCCACGCCGCCGATGGCTTTCATGCCAGACGGACAGGTCTCTGCCAGTATGCGCATGTAGGGAGCGTACATGTTAAAGAAGCGTTCCGGAATCTCATCCCATGGATAACGCTCGAAGTCAGCTCTGTCCTTGATACAGCCCTCTTTGTGAGCACCCAGCGCGCCGCCGCCCACAAGCGCACCGCACACGCAAAACTCCGTAGAAGCGGTATCGTAACCCATCTGCCGCCAAAACTCCCAGAACTCACGAAAGCCCTGTCTGCTCTCAGATAGGTCAGAGGAGAACATCCTCTCATACGGGTGGGTACCGGTGGTCTCATAAATGACTTTATCGCTGATTGAGTGCTCATAGAGCGGCAGACGGGCGGGTACCTCATTGCGTGCCGCTTGGACTATGTTTTGGTAGTTAGGGGTAGGCTCGTACCTCTTCATTAAAAGCATAGTATTTTTTCCTTTCATATATCTTTAACAGAATATTATAAACGATAAATATAAATATATATTATCACAGCTTATGAATTACGTCAATGAGATAATTATTTTATCTATCCTCTTCAAAAAAAGATACCGCCCTATACAGGCGGTATCATATAACTAAACCCTATTCGTAAAACTCACCCATCTGGCGGTACTTATCATAACGCTCGTCCAGAAGCCGTTCGGTGGACTTTTGCTTTAACCGCATAAGGGCGGCAGAGATGTACTCCGAGATGCTGGCGGCGGTCTGCTGAACGTTCTTGTGTGCCCCGCCGGAGGGTTCGGGTATGATGTGGTCGGCGATTCCAAGGGAGACTAGGTCGTCCGCCGTTATGCGCATGAGATTGGCGGCTTCCTTTTCCCTTGCCGCGTCCTTCCACAGTATAGACGCAAAGCCGCGTGGGGAGATTACCGAATATATGGCGTTTTCAAGCATTGCAAGCTCGTCGCACACGCCTAGAGCCAGCGCACCGCCCGATCCGCCCTCACCCAATACAATGGATATGACAGGGGTTTTGAGTGTAGCCAGTGAAAAGAGGTTTTTAGCAATGGCCTCACCCTGTCCGCGCTCCTCGGCGGCAATACCGCAGTATGCGCCCGGAGTATCGATAAAGCATATGACAGGACGACAAAACTTCTCCGCCTGTTTCATAAGGCGCAGAGCCTTTCGGTAACCCTCGGGATGGGGCATAGCAAAGTTCACATGCTTGTTTTCATCTAGGGTCTTGCCCTTTACCTGAGCAATCACCGTGACCGGAATACCGTTAAAAAAGCCCACACCGCCCATTATGGCCTTATCATCGCCGAAATAACGGTCGCCGTGCAGCTCATAAAAATCACTGAATAACAGGGGAATGTAGTCGGTTATGTTAGGACGGGTTTTTTCGCGTATTATTTCAAGCCTTTCCCATGCGGTTTTCATGCAGGACGCTCCTTTTACATTAGCTTAAAGCGGGGTCTATCCCTCTTTTTCAGTACCGGCATCATGCGGCGTTTTGTTTAGCTTTATAAGCCCCGACAGCGTCCGCCGCATGTTTATACGCGTGACAATCATGTCCACAAAGCCGTGCTCTTGCATAAACTCCGCAGACTGGAACTCGTCCGGCAGACGTTGCTTTATGGTGTCCTCAATGACACGCCGTCCGGCAAAGCCAATGAGCGCCTTGGGTTCAGCCAGAATTATATCCCCTAATGAGGCAAAGCTGGCAGTCACGCCGCCGGTGGTGGGGTCGGTCAACACAGTTATATAGAGAAGTCCGGCTTCGCTGTGACGTGCCACCGCCGCCGAGGTCTTTGCCATCTGCATAAGGGACACTATGCCCTCCTGCATACGCGCCCCGCCCGATGCGGTAAACACAATAACAGGCAGCCGTTTACGCGTAGCCAGCTCGAATGCCCTGGTGAGCCGCTCACCCACTACAGAACCCATGGATGCCATCATAAAGCGGCTGTCCATGATAGCTATCACCGCACTCTCACCGTGTATCGTACATTCACCTGTGACAAGGGCGTCATTTAAGCCCGTCTTGTCCTTTAGCTCACCCAGCTTTTGCTCATATCCTTTAAAGCCGATGGGGTTTTTGCTCATAAGGGAATCGTCCATAAGGGTGAAGCTGTCCGCATCCACCGTCATCTCTATGCGCTCCTCGGCGCTTAAACGTGCGTGATACCCGCAGGATGGGCAAACATGCTTCTCCTTGATAAACTCCTCTTTAAAGGCAACGTGTGAGCAGCGTATGCACTTAAAAAGAATATCGTTCGGTATCGACAGGCTGCTCTTTACGTGCGAGCCGGTTTCTTCACCCAGCCTGCCCTTTACAACCTTGAAAAAATCTTGAAGCATAGCCTATTCTCCTATTGTTAATCAGAGCTTGCCCAACTCCTGTGTATGGTAGGTGCCGTTCTCGAATGAGGGACTGCGTAAAAGCTTTAATTGATAGTCGATATTAGTGTCCACGCCGTCAATTATAACCTCTGCCAGAGCGCACTTCATCTTGCGGATTGCCTGTGCCCTGGTCTCGGCGTAGACAATTAGCTTTGCTATCATCGAGTCATAAAAAGGCGGTATGGTGTACCCTTGGTAGACAGCACTGTCTATACGCACCCCCATACCTCCGGGGAAGTGCAGCGCCCTTATTGTACCGGGGGACGGACGGAATCCCTCCGCCGGATTCTCTGCGTTTATTCGGCACTCTATGGCATGTCCTTTGAGCCTTATCTCGCTCTGCTTGTATTTCAGCTGCTCGCCCTCAGCTATGCGTATCTGTGCCTTTACAATGTCAATACCGGTGACCATCTCGGTGACCGGGTGTTCGACCTGTACGCGGGTGTTCATCTCCATGAAATAGAAATGACCGTCGTTATCCAGGAGAAACTCCACCGTACCCGCATTGGCATAATGAGCTGCCTTTGCCGCCTTAACCGCCGCATCACCCATAGAGGTGCGCAGCGCATCCGTCATGAGCTTGGACGGTGACGGGGATTCCTCCAGAACCTTTTGGTTTCGCCTTTGTGCAGAACAGTCACGCTCACCTAGATGCACCACATTGCCGTAGTTGTCGCAGAGTATCTGAATCTCCACATGCCGCGGATTAATAAGATACTTCTCCATATAGAGACTGCCGTCGCCGAAAAACTCCATCGCTTCGGTCTGCGCTGTGACAAATGCCTTTTCCAGCTCATCGGGGGTGTTGACTAGACGGATACCGCGCCCGCCGCCGCCCGCCGCCGCCTTTATCATGAGGGGAAAGCCTATATCCTTTGCAATAGAGCGGGCACTCTCAAAGTCCTGCACCGCACCGTCCGAGCCGGGGATGACGGGTACACCCGCATTCTTCATGGTGAGCTTCGCCATTGCCTTGTCGCCCATTAGCTCCATGGATTCGGGAGACGGACCTATAAACGTCACGCCGCACTGTGCGCACAGCCGGGCAAATGCCGCATTCTCCGACAGAAAGCCAAAACCCGGATGTATAGCCTGCGCCCCGGTCACATGACATGCGGACAGAATAGAACGCATGGCAAGATAGCTGTCTTTAGAGCGGGCAGGGCCAATGCACACCGCTTCGTCGGCAATCTGGGCGTGCAGAGCCATACGGTCGGCTTCGGAAAAAACCGCTACCGTCTTAATACCCATCTCACGGCAGGCTCTTATTATTCGTACCGCGATTTCGCCGCGGTTAGCTATAAGTATCTTCTGAAACTGCATTAAATCAACCCTTTATCAAAATAGCAAAATCAGCTTACCGCAAATGTCAGTTCGGCATTCACGGCGCGTTCTCCATCCACCGTGGCAGCCGCCTTTACGACACATACCGCTCCCCGCAGCTTTATGACCTCGATTTCAAGCCGTATGGTCTCGCCCGGTCTGACCATACGGCGAAACCGGCAGTCGTTTATTCCGGCGAAATATCCGGTCTTACCCTTGTGCTCGGGCAGGGAGAGGACGCATACACCCGCTGTTTGAGCGAGCATTTCGACCATGAGCACACCCGGTTGAACAGGGTTTCCGGGAAAATGCCCTCGAAACCAGTCCTCATTCTCGGTCAGGTGTTTTAATCCCACAGCGCGTTTTCCCGGCTCAATCTCAATAATTTCGTCTATCAAAAGAAACGGATCTCTGTGCGGGATGATATCCATAATCTGTTCTTTGTTAAGCATTTTCTACCCCTTTTCTGCGTCAGATACGCAGCTCCATAATGCTCTGACCATACTCCACTGCATCGCCATTCTTCACGAATACCTGCTCCACTATACCATCGCAGTCGCTGGTTACCTCGTTCATGAGCTTCATGGATTCGATGATGAACAGTACGTCGCCCTTTTTCACCCTGTCACCCACCGACACAAATGCCGCCTTGTTGGGAGCGGGGGAGGTATAGAACGTCCCCACAATGGGAGAGGGTATGATGTGCCCTGTGGGCTTTGCCGGAGCCTCTGCCGGTGCAAGCGCGGGAGCTGCCGCCATCACAGGTATGTCGGCACCCGATACGACTGTTACGGCGGGTCTGCCCTTAATTGTCAGCTTAACGTCACCGGTCTCGAACGAGAAGCTCTCCAGCCCTGTCTCGTTCATCTTGTCCATAAGCGCTTTGAGGTTATCTATTGAAAAATCCATACTTATGACCACGCTCCCATCGAAAATAAAATCATTAATGAAACAGCGTGGTCTCGTTTACCCGACGCTGCGCTATTCATTGCTTTTAGTTCTTTCAAACTTGTTCCTCCATATTACAATTACCGATTAGCCGTTTATCATAGCGCTATACGCTACCGAAGCATTGTGTCCGCCAAATCCCAAGGAGTTCGAGAGCGCCGCTTTAACCTGTATATTCCGTGCTCCATCTGAAATATAATCAAGATCACAAGCAGGGTCAGGACAGCGAAGCCCCACTGTGGGCGGAATAACCCCATTCTTGAGAGAGAGAACCGTGATAATCCCCTCTACAGCACCCGCCGCTCCCAGAAGATGCCCAGTCATGGACTTTGTAGAGCCCACAGCAATTTTATACGCTCTCTCACCAAACACACGCTTTATAGCCGTGGTCTCGATGGGGTCACCTACAGGTGTTCCTGTACCGTGGGTGTTGATGTAGCCTATATCATCGGGGGTAAGTCCCAGTTGGGAGAGGTCTAAAAAGGCGTTTTGCATGGCGCGTACCGCACCGCCGCCCTCGGGGTCAGGGGCTGTGATATGGTACGCATCGTCTGTTGCGCCGTATCCCGCCACCTCTGCATATATCTTAGCTCCGCGCTTTACCGCGTGCTCATACTCTTCAAGCACGAGCACACCCGCACCCTCACCCATGACAAAGCCCTTGCGCTCTGCATCAAACGGAATGGATGCACGGTCAGGATCGGTTACATCACTAAGCGCACCCATGTTGTTAAATCCCGACATGCAAAACTCCGATATGGCCGACTCCGCACCGCCCGCCAGACATACATCAAGATAACCGTGCTGTATCTTGCGGTACGCCTCACCGATAGCATGATTAGAGGACGAACATGCGGACACTACATCAAAGTTATCGCCCTTGAAGCCGAAACGTATAGCTATAAGCCCCGCCGCCATGTTACCTATCATCATAGGAACAAAGAACACACCGACACGTCCGGGACCCTTCTCTATATACTTAGTATGTTCTGCTTCTATCGTCGTAATCCCACCTATACCGCTCGATATGAGCACACCTACACGAAAAGGGTCTAATGACTTAAAATCGGTTCCGGCGTCCTCTATAGCCATTGCGGCGGCTGTGACAGCGAACTGGCTGTATTTATCCATGCGGCGGGCTTCCTTCTTCTCGATATAGGTAAGAGGGTCGAAATCCTTTACCTCTGCCGCCAGCTTTATATCATAATTAGAGACATCAAAGGCTGTGATGGTGGAAATGCCATGCTTTCCAGCCTTAATATTGCCAAAAAAGCTCTCTATTGTACTGCCTACAGGTGTGACAACCC
Organism: uncultured Oscillospiraceae bacterium; assembly: GCA_964433745.1. GTDB lineage: Bacteria > Bacillota > Clostridia > Oscillospirales > Ruminococcaceae > CAYSTR01. Next base: position 10,487 of record CAYSTR010000033.1, read on the forward strand.
CAAGCCCTGTTACTACTACGCGTCTTCTATCCATACGGTTTCCTTTCGTTACATTACTAATCCGCCGTCAATGACGATGACCTGACCGGTGACATATGAAGCATCATCAGAACATAGAAATGACACCACCGAGGCGACCTCATCCGGCTTACCGAAACGTTTCAACGATATATTGTCAAGTGCTGCTTTCTGCACATTCTCAGGCAGCACCTGTGTCATGGGTGTATCTATAAATCCGGGTGCAATGGCGTTACAGGTGATACCCCGCGAACCTAACTCCTTAGAGGTGGTAAGCGTGATACCGATAACCCCCGCTTTGGAAGCGGAATAGTTTATCTGCCCGGCGTTACCGTACACCCCCGCTACAGAGGAGACATTGACAATCCTACCGCCGCGCTGCTTTATCATAACATTGCTCACATGTCTTGTCATGTTAAACACGCTCTTTAGGTTCACGCTGATGACAACATCAAACTGATCCTCTTTCATACGTGCCATAAGCCCGTCTCTGGTTATACCGGCATTGTTGACAAGCGCGTCTATCGTCATGAACCGGGCGGTGACGGCCTTTACCATCTCCTCACAGGCTGCAAAGTCCGACACATCGCAGATGAAGCACTCGGCTTCCACCCCTAAGGCACGGCATTCGTCCCGAACCTCTGTTCCGCCGTTATCTACCTCTGCCTGTGAGCGGCAGTTTACGGCGATATTATAGCCGTCCTTCGCAAGGCGTTTTGCTATACATGCGCCGATTCCCTGCGAAGCACCGGTAATTAATGCTGTTTTACTCATATGAAAGCTCCTAAACTAAAATCTTGTAAGCGCAGCTCCGTATGTGAGCCCGCCGCCGAATCCCACCATAACGGCGAGATCACCCGGCTTTATCTGTCCTGCCCTAGCCGCTTCATCCATACATATAGGTATTGTAGCACTGCTGGTGTTGCCTTTGCTGTCGATATTTGTAAGCACCTTATTCTTATCAAGTCCAAGATCGGAGACGGCCGTTTCGATTATACGTATATTTGCTTGATGAGGTATCAAAATATCTATATCGGAGACCTCCGCTCCCGCAAGAGAGCACACAGTACGCACCGATTCAACCATAGCGCGCACGGCGAACTTATACACCTCTCTGCCGTTCATGTATATATTGTTAGGACCGATATCTGTGAAGCTATGGGTGAGCTTGCTTTGGAAAAACGGCGATACAGGATCGGGAGTAGCCGCATAAATATGCTCTGTCCCGCCCGGCGCACACCTAAGACAGGAGGCAAACTCTCGGCTGCCACGTGTCACCACCGCCGCGCCCGCTCCGTCGGCAAACACTACGCAGGTGGCTCTGTCCTCATAGTTTGTGATTCTCGAAAGCATCTCGGAGGATACAATCAGAATGTTTTCCGCCGCACCTGTGGCAATATAACGGTAAGCGGCATCTAGAGCATACACAAAACCAGAGCAAGCAGCACCGATATCATACCCGAAAGCGTTATTCGCCCCAAGCTCTCTTATGACCATACACGCCATGGACGGTGTGTAAAAGTCGTTTGTTATGGTTGTGCCGATAACGATGTCGATGTCCTCTGCGGTCAGCTTTGCGCTGTCAAGCGCTCTTTTCGCAGCCTCTGCTCCCATGGAGCATACGGTTTCGGTTTCGCATATGTGACGCGTCTTTATGCCTGTCCTCGTTGTTATCCATTCGTCCGAGGTCTCGACTATATTTTCAAAATCCTTGTTTGTAACAATGCGTTCCGGAAGAAACGAGCCTGTACCGATAATCTTAATACCGGTGGGACTATAAAAATCCTTCATCTGTTCGCGACGTTTCCGTCAATCACAATCCTTTCAGATTAAATTTGTCCACTCTTCTATTTTAAAGATTATATCATGCCTTGTCAACCATTTTTTGTAAAATATTAAAAACTTAATAAAATACTATTGACATGTGCTTTTTCATGTGATATAATATATTTCGCTATGGCGGCATAGCTCAGTTGGCTAGAGCATACGGTTCATACCCGTAGTGTCGTTGGTTCAA
>CAYSTR010000034.1:0-12466 GCA_964433745.1 uncultured Oscillospiraceae bacterium
ATGAAACACCATTCCTTCGAGCGCCATCGCCACAGCAAGGGCATTTTACGAGCATGACCCGGAGGACTATCACATAGGGCGAGTAGCGGTGTTGTCTGCGTTTCGGGGATGTGGTCTAGGGCGTGTGCTTATGGAGACGCTGGAATGCGAGATAAAAAAAGCAGGCGGGCGCATATCGAGACTATCCGCACAGCTTCAAGCGAGGGGCTTCTATGAAAAGACCGGTTACATCGCCTATGGTGATACCTATCTTGACGAGCATTGTCCTCATGTAATGATGGAAAAACGGTTGTAACTGTACTATATGCTTATCCATAAGCATATTTTATATCGGGTATGTCTACTTTTTTTGATAGGGAGCACCCCAAAACAACGTTTTACGACTTTAAGGGTGCGGCCATAAAGGAGCTTGATATGAGTAAACCGAAAAAATCCTATTCACTACCCGTAACCGCCGTATTGTTCGTTATTATCATAGGAGCGGGCATTATCTTTTCTGTTATAATAGCCGGGCGCTGGGACGCTTCTCAGGCGCTTTTGGATTATGAAGACAGTTATTCAGACGAGCTATCCGCCCTTGCCCCCGAATATGAGGAGCCGCCGGATGTTACGAGCACAAACGAGCCATCATCCCTACAGTCAAGCGAGCCTCCCGCTTCGTCTGCACCCGCCGCACCTGCCGACACAATAACAAGCGAGCTGAAAAACAGCCTGTCCGAAGCCTTTTCAGGCGATATCGGCAGTCTTAGCACTAAGAAAAGGGGCTGGGGTCCCGGAAAGCACATGGATGTCAATAACCGCCCCATAGGAGCAATACTGGCGCAGACCGATTACGGTAAGTATAACGCTTTCTTCATAGAAAACGAGAATGACAAGGTTATATACCTTACATTCGATCAGGGCTACGAAAACGGCTACACTACGCCGATACTCGATACCCTAAAAGAGAAGAATGTAAAAGCAGTATTCTTTCTGACCGGCGACTATGCAAAAAGACAGTCCGATCTGGTTCAGCGGATGATTGACGAGGGGCATGTTATCGGCAACCACGGTATGAAGCACCTGTCCATGCCCGAAGCCACTCCAGAGCAGTGCAGGACCGAGATAGAGAGCCTGGATACATATGTGAAGGAGCAGTACGGTGTTAAGATGACACTGTTTCGTCCCCCCATGGGCGAGTTTTCGGAGCAGTCCTTAGCCGTTACCCAGAGCCTGGGGTACAAGACGCTCTTCTGGTCGTTTGCCTACAAGGACTGGGAGGTCAACAACCAGATGGGAAGCGATAAGGCGTACGGAATCCTCTCAAAGGCACACCACAACGGAGCTATTCTCCTATTACACTCTGTATCAAAGGACAACGCCGCCATTCTGGGCGACGTTATCGATTGCTACCGCGAGCATGGTTATAGCTTTGGCATACTAAGCTAAACTAACAGCCGTCTTCATCTCCTTAACATAGTCATAAAGGTAAGACGCGGCATTCTCCCCATGCTTTTCTATGAGCTTTACAATGGCACTGCCCACTATAACACCGTCTGCGTCCCCAGCAATACCGGCGGCCTGCTCCGGCGTAGATATCCCGAATCCTACGCATACGGGCGTATCGGTGACAGACCTTATCTTTTCGGTTATGGACTTTATGTCAGTAACTATCTCACTGCGCACACCGGTCACACCCATTGAGGATACAAGATAGATAAACCCGCTCGCATTCTCCGCTATCCTCTTTATCCTGTCGTCGGATGTGGGCGCTATCAGAGAGATAAGGTCTATGCCGTTCTCTCTTGTAAAAGGGAGAAGCTCGCCCTGCTCCTCAAACGGCAGGTCGGGAATGATGATTCCGTCTATACCCGCTTGTTTTGAGCGCGTGAAGAATCTATAATATCCGTAGCTGAACACTGGGTTTAGGTAGGTCAGAAACACCAGTGGGATGTCGGTTTTTTGCCTTACACGCGTCACCATATCAAACACACAGTCGGTGGTTGTGCCCGCTTTTAAAGCCCGCACATCCGCCGCTTCTATTACCTTTCCCTCCGCTATGGGGTCGGAAAAGGGTATACCTATCTCGATTAGATCAGCCCCCGCCTCTGCCATGGCGAGAATATACTCCTCCGTCTTTTGGATATTGGGGTCTCCCGCCACTAAAAAGCCGATAAATGCCTTTTTGTTCCTCAATGCCTTGTCTATTCTACTCATGAATATTCACCCCTCTGTATCGTGCTATAGATGCGACATCCTTGTCCCCGCGCCCCGACAGGCAGATGATTATGACCTGCTCCTTATCCATAGACGGTGCGGTCTTTCTCACATATGCCACGGCGTGGGCGCTCTCGATAGCCGGGATTATCCCCTCTGTCCGTGATAGATACTCAAACGCCTCCACAGCCTCTTCATCCGTGATTGGCACATATTCCGCCCGCTTTACATCGTTAAGATATGCATGTTCAGGGCCAATACCCGGATAGTCAAGCCCCGCCGAGATGGAGTAGACCGGCGCAATCTGACCGAACTCATCCTGACAGAAGTATGACTTCATCCCATGAAACACGCCGGGACTGCCCTTTGCGATGGTAGCGGCGTGTTTATCTGTGTCTATACCATGCCCCGCCGCTTCACAGCCCACCAGACGCACATTACTGTCATTAATAAAGTTATAGAACATACCCATGGCGTTGCTCCCGCCGCCCACACACGCCACTACCATATCCGGCAGCCTATTCTCTGCTTTTAGTATCTGCTCCTTTGCCTCACGGCTGATGACACTCTGAAAATCCCGCACTATCATAGGAAACGGATGAGGCCCCATGACAGAGCCTAGGACATAGAGTGTGTCATGGGGTCTTTGCACCCACTCCCGCATGGTCTCGTTTACGGCATCCTTTAACGTCATAGTCCCGCTGGTGACGGCGTTAACCTTAGCGCCTAGAAGCTCCATACGATATACGTTGAGAGCCTGACGTTCGGTGTCCTCCTTGCCCATAAATATCTCGCATTCAAGACCCAACAGTGCTGCCGCCGTAGCCGTAGCTACACCGTGCTGACCCGCGCCTGTCTCGGCGATTATCCTCTTTTTGCCCATCTTTTTGGCAAGCAGTGCCTGACCTAAGACGTTGTTTATCTTGTGTGAGCCGGTATGATTTAAATCCTCACGCTTTAGATAGATTTTAGCACCGCCCAAGTCCTTTGTAATCTTCTCTGCAAAGTATAGAAGTGACGGTCTCCCGGCATAGGTGTTCAGAAGATGATTTAGTTCATCGCAAAACGCCCTGTCGGCTTTATAATACTCGTATGCCTTTTCCAAGGCATGAATCTCGTTCATGAGGGTTTCGGGTATATACTGCCCCCCGTGAACACCGTATCTTCCCTTAACCATAACGCACTCTCCTTACAATCTCGGTTATTTTTTCTCTGTCCTTAAAGCCGTCTGTCTCCACACCGCTTGAAACATCTATACCAAAGGGATTAATCCTCATGGCTTCGTCTATATTTAAACTGTTTATCCCCCCCGCAAGAAAAAACGGTGTGTCGGTTTTGGGGATAAGCGACCAGTCAAACGCTCTGCCGCTCCCCGCCGCGGGACTGTCAAACAGGATAAAATCTGCTCCTTTCGGTATGGGTTCACCCATCCGCACCGCTTTTATGACAGGCACTTCTATCTTACTTATATATTCCTCATCCTCATTGCCATGAAGCTGAACAATATCGATTATCCCACTCCCCACCGCTTCATGTATGACCGATATGTCCTCGTCCGCAAACACACCCACCGCATAGATGCGCATATCCAGCCTGCTCCTCAGCTCGTGCGCCCCTTTTAGTGTCACCTGCCGTTTACTCTTAGCGAATACAAAGCCTATATAGTCGGGGTTGGCCTCATTGACATAGTCAATATCGCACATGCGGGACAAGCCGCATATCTTTATCCTCATGCAGTACCTCGCAGACTGGCAAGTGCAGCTGCCTTGTCGGGACTTCTCATGAGCGTCTCGCCGATAAGTACCGCGTCCACACCGTGCTTTTCGAGTGCTTCTATATCTTCCCGTGTGGATATGCCGCTCTCGGACACGAATACAAGGTCGGACGGTACATACTCCCGCAGTCTAATGCTTGTCGTTATATCCACATCAAAGGTATCCAGATTGCGGTTGTTCACCCCGATTATAGTCGCTCCTGCTGACAGGGACTTCCTAAGCTCCGGCAGACTGTGGCTCTCCACAAGAGCGGACAGTCCGAGGCTTTCAGAAAGACTTATAAGCTCTTTTAGCTTCTGCTCGCTTAATATCTCGGCAATCAATAGCACCGCCGATGCTCCCCACAGCTTTGCTTCATATATCTGATAGGGGTCTATAATAAAGTCCTTTCTAAGTGTCGGAACGGATACCGCCCGGATGATTTCCTTTAGATATTCGCCGTTTCCCAGAAAGAAGTCCGGTTCTGTGAGCACGGATATTGCCGCCGCTCCCGCTTTTTCATAATCCCTTGCTATGCTAAGATAGGGAAAATCCTCTGCAATTATCCCCTTAGACGGCGATGCCTTTTTCACCTCGCATATGAATGAGACACCCTCGGCTTTAATAGCTTTTTTAAACGGAAAGTCAAAGGATTCATGAAGCCTTGTCATGCGCTCCTTTACAGAACCTACAATCTTATCGAGAATCATATGCTCACCTCGTTTGACAGTTTTACAAAGCTTTCGAGCTGCTTCAATGCCTTTCCGCTGTCTATGACCTCCTGTGCTTGGTCTATGGCAGCTGCAAAGGATATCTCCTTAGCAACATACAATGCCGCCGCCGCATTGAGCACCGCCGCGTCACGTCTTGCGCCCTTTTGTCCCTTTAAAATAGCCATTGTTATGTCGGCGTTCTCCATAGCAGAGCCGCCTATAAGCTCATTTCTGTCACAGCGCGTGAAGCCGAAATCCTCCGGGGTTATCTCGTATGACTTGACCCAGCCGTGCTTGACCTCGCAGACGGTTGTCGGCGCGGACAATGACACCTCGTCCAGACCGTCCTTTCCGTACACTACCATAGCGTTTTGCACCCCCAGATTGGAGAGCACCTTTGCAATAGGTTCAACTAAGGCCTGCTCGTACACCCCCAGAAGCTCCATCCTAGCACCTGCCGGATTGGAGAGAGGGCCTATTATGTTAAACACCGTCCGGATACCAAGCTCACGGCGCACAGGAGCGGCATACTTCATGGCGATATGATAGTTTTGCGCAAACATAAAGCATATGCCAATCTTTTCTAGGAGTGCAGCACTGGCATCAGCCGGTATGCCTATGTTCACGCCTAACGCCTCCAGAACATCCGCAGACCCGCATCTGCTCGAAGCCGAGCGGTTGCCGTGCTTCGCCACAGGCACACCCGCCGCCGACACGATAATCGCCGCCGTGGTGGATATGTTAAAGCTGTTGGAGTGATCCCCGCCTGTTCCCACAATCTCCAGAACATTCTGCTCGTGCAGAAGCTTCACACAGTGCTTTCGCATACCCGATGCGCTGGCGGTTATCTCGTCAATCGTCTCACCCTTTAACGAGAGTGCCGTGAGGTATGAGGCTATCTGCACGTCACTTGCGTTGCCGCTCATTATCTCATCCATTACGCCGTATGCTTCATCAAAGGATAAATCCTCCCTCTTAGAAAGCTTTAGTATGGCTTCTCTAATCATCTTTGTTCCTCCAGAAAATTCTTGATTATAATATCACCGTCACTGGTCAGTATGGATTCCGGGTGAAATTGAAGCCCATATACAGGATAATCTCTATGCGCCACCGCCATAATCTCACCGTCTATGGTGACAGCGGTGACTAGAAGCTCATCCGGCAGTGTATCCTTGACCCCCGCCAGCGAATGGTATCGTGCGACCTTTATAATGCTCTTAACCCCTTTAAACAGGCGGCAATTCATGTTTAGAAGCGCCTCGGACTGTTTACCGTGCATAAGACTTTTGGCATACGAGACCGTACCGCCGTACGCCTCAAATATGGCTTGATGACCGAGACATACCCCCAGAATGGGAACCCTTGCGCCCAGCTTTTTTACGACATTTATACACACTCCCGCGTCCGAGGGCTTGCCGGGACCCGGAGAGAGGATTATGTGCGTTGGGGACAGCTTCTCTATCTCGTCTACAGTCATGGCATCGTTGCGGATTACCCTTATGTCGGGATTTATCACGGCTACATATTGAAAAAGATTGTAGGAAAAGCTGTCGTAGTTATCTATTAAAAGTACCATCTATATTCCCCCCTGTGCAGACCTTAACGCTTCCATAACCGCTTTTGCCTTATTAATACTTTCCTCATACTCGTTTTTGGGAACACTGTCGGCTACAATGCCCGCCCCTGAACGGATGAACACCTTGCCGTTTTTCTTAAATACCAGCCTAATGGCGATACATGTATCCATATTCCCCTTGAAATCTAGATATCCGATAGCCCCGCCGTACACACCACGCTTGTTGTTCTCCAGCTTATTTATTATCTCACATGCCTTTAGCTTTGGAGCACCCGACAGCGTACCCGCCGGAAGCACCGCATTTATGGCATCAATAGCGGAATACCCCTCCCTTATTCTGCCAGTAACAGTCGAACCGATGTGCATGACGTGGGAAAATCTTAATATGCTCATATAGTTCTCCACCTTGACCGTACCAAAGCTGCTTATTTTGCCTAAATCGTTTCGTCCCAGATCAACGAGCATGTTGTGCTCGGCAAGCTCCTTTTCGTCCAACAACAGCTCCTGTTCGAGAGAGTCGTCCTCCTCCTTCGTTGCACCCCGCTTTCTCGTACCCGCCAATGGAAATGTGTGCAGTATTCCGTCTTGCAGCTTAACAAGGGTTTCGGGGGAAGCCCCTGCCATCTCCATGCTGTCACTGCCGAAATAAAACATGTAGGGGGAGGGATTTGTCATGCGGAGCGTTCTGTATATATCCAGAAGGCTGCCCTCAAAATCCGCTTCCAAACGGTTGGAGAGCACCAACTGAAATATATCGCCCTCATATATGTGGCGTTTAGCCTCCTCCACCATTCGGCAGTATTCCTCCTCGCTAAACAGCGCCTTAAAGTCCGATTTCAGAACACCCGGACAGTCATCCTCCGGACGGTAGCTTTTTATTAGGGAGGAGATACGATTAATCTCGTCTGCCGCCTTACTGTACCCTGTAGCCGCGTCCGAAGCTTTTACATTTACGATAATAAAGAGCTTCTGACGAAGATTGTCAAACGCCACTACCTTGTCAAACAGCATAACATCCATGTCGCAAAACTGCTCCTCGTCCAGGGCATCCAGCGTAAGGGATGGTTCGACGTACTTTATATAGTCATAGGCAAAATACCCGACCAATCCGCCGGTAAAGGGAGGAAGATAGGAGATATCCGGAGACCGGAGCGTGTTCATGAGCCTTTTCAGGTACTCGCTGGGGTCACCTTCGGAGATCTCCTCTGTCCGCTCGCCCTTTACTGTGATATGTCCGTCGCGGCATGTTATCTCCAGAGTGGGGTTGTAGCCGAGAAAGGTGTATCTGCCCCACTTACTGGAATCCTCCACGCTCTCCAGCAGAAAGCAGTGGCTGGATATGGACTTTAGCGCCTTTAGTACCGCTATGGGAGAGGTCATATCCGAGGGTATCTCGCGGCTTATGGGGATTACATCGTAATGCTCTGCATATGCCTTTAGTTCGTCAAATGCCGGTCTTAACATGGGTTATCCCTCCTAGAAAAATAGAAATTCCCCCCGGTTCACCTGCGCGAACCGAGGGGAATAAGCTTTGTAAAATTTACATCAAGCTATATCATTCCGCACCTCTCCACGACAAAGTGACCCTGTTTCTTTAACAGAGCGCCACCAACGCCATGCAGTTGTGTTAAATAAAAAGCTCATGATAGTCTCCAGATAGTTTTTTATTATTATAACCCATGAAGCTTAATTTGTCAAGACCCAGTTTGTCCCGAAAAAATGTACCTCACATCATTTCTTACCTTTGACAGCCGTTTCCATTACGCTGTTTAACGCGCCCTCTTTAAAGCACAGCATAAACAGTATAAGCCCCGCCGACAGTACAATGTGTGCCAGTGAACCCACTGTCATTGCCACCATCTTAGACGGCAGATATCCGAACAGCTCACCCATGCTGCGGTAACCCATTATGAGCGCCGAACCGATAAGCCCGATGTTGTAGCAAAGAAAGAACAGCTTGTAATGACGGCTCTTGGTAATCGAGAACAGCTTTTCGCAGAAGCATAAAAGAAGAAAGAATATAAATCCCATGAGCAGCAGATGGGTATGTATTATAAGAGCCATGGGGCGCGGATTTATCCCCGCCGTGACCACACCGTTGCCGGTAGCTTCTATGAGCCCCGCCATAGCGACCTCTAGGACGATGGACGCTATAAGGTATATGAACGCTGTGTTTACTAGCTTTTTCATGTTATTCTCCTAACCTTTAACTGTCTTGCCCTTTTTTAAATAGACTGTTAAATTCGTCTTTTTTACTTCTTACTATCTTTCGTACTATTACAGACTATCCACCTTGACAAACCGCCGTTCCTTCGCTGACAGCTCCACGGCTTCCAGTATCTGTGAGCACTTCATGCCGTCATAGAAGCTGGGTGTCGCAGTAGTTCCCTGCTCGATGGATTTAAGGAAGCAGTAAAGCTCGTGAACAAAGGTGTGCTCATATCCCAGTACATGTCCCGCCGGCCACCAGTGCTCGGCGTAGGGGTGCATGGAGCGCGTCACCTGAATTGTGCGGAAGCCCTGCTCCTCCTCGGTGTCGCCGCCTAGGTACAAAAGCTCGTTTATACGTTCCAGCTCAAACTTTATACTGCCCTTGCTGCCGTTTATCTCAAAGCCCAGAGCATTACTGTAGCCCTTGGCAAAGCGGGTAGCCTCGATTGTACCCATCGCGCCGCAGCCGAAGCGGATGATAAAGGCAGTGGCATCGTCCACGGTAACAGGCGCTTTGGGTGCGTCTGCACTGCCCTTGGCGGACAGCCCCTCCATGCGGGCAGCAACCGGACGCTCCTTTACGAATGTCTCGGAGTGACCGACTACCTCGTCAAACTCCCCGACTAAAAATCTAGCCAGATCAATGACATGTGCGCCCAGGTCTCCCAGTGAGCCCGAACCGGCAACAGATTTATCCAGTCTCCACACAAGGGGGAAGTTGGGGTCTAATATCCAGTCCTGCAGATATGTACCGCGGAAGTGGTAGACCTTTCCTATCTTGCCCTCATCTATGAGCTTTTTTGCCAGTAGTACGGCGGGGGCAAAGCGGTAGTTAAAGCCTATCTGATGATGAATGTTATTCTTCTCTGCCGCCTCCAGCATTCTTCTTGCTCCGGATAATGTCAGTGCCAGCGGCTTCTCGCAGAACACATGCTTACCCGCGTTTGCCGCCTTGACGGCTATATCCTCATGAAAGTTCGACGGAGCTGTGATATCGATAACGTCAATATCGTCTCTATTAACAAGCTTGTCGGCACTAAGCTCATATCCCTCAAAGCCGAACTGCCGGGCGGCGTCCGACACCCACTGCTCATCCCGCCCGCACACCGCCTTTGTGGTGATACCGGGGGCATCCCCGAAAAACATGGGTATGCGCTTGTATGCGTTTGCGTGAGCGCGTCCCATAAATTTGTATCCGACAAGACCGATGTTATAATTTTTCATGAAAGCTCACTCCTTATCAGACATTAAAGCAGTCTAGAGACCCGCGCACCGCTGTGGGTTTAAGCCATAAAGCGGCGTTGCGGATAATTGTACCTATGTGCTCGTTGTGGTAGGAAGGGTCGGTCTCGTGACCGGGGCTAAAGTAAAACATCCTGCCGTAACCGCGCTTGTAGCAGCAGCCCGAACGGAATACAGAGCCGTTCTCGAACCATCCTATGTAGACAAGCTCGTCCGGCTCGGGAATGTCAAACGGCTCGGCATACACCTCGTCTAATCCCACATCAAAGCTCAACGGAACGCCTGCCGCTATGGGGTGGGAAGGCGCAGTGCAGTGAAGCTTCATGTGTACATCGCCCGATACACCGAGAGAGCAGGCTGTACCAGTGAGCTTTTTAAATATCTTAGAGAAATGCCCGGAGTGCAGCACCATTATACCCATACCGGACAGAACGCGTGCATGTACCTTTGAAACCAGCTCGTCGGGCACCTCATGATGCTTCATATGTCCCCACCACAGGAGCACGTCTGTGGAATTAAGCACCTCGTCGGTAAGACCGCATTCGGGCATGTCCTGCGTAGCAATGCGGATATCCCCGCCCAATGGTGCTAAAATGTCCGCCAGAGTGCCATGAATACCCTTGGGATAGACCGTCTTTACCTCCGGATGGTGTATCTCATGATAGTTTTCATTAAATATTGTTATGTTCATGTGCAGTCCTCCTAATATGTTATTATCTTTAATTATATCGTATATCCTTGCTTTTTTAAATACACAAATATTATAATAATAAGTAAGAAATTTATTTATTATACATAGGAAAAAGCAAATGGGGACGTACACAAACGCCCCCCTGATAGTATTATTATTTCTTTTCCAGACCGCCGTAAGGCCAGCTTATGATTCCGCCCATATCAGAGACGTTTTTATACCCCATAGCACTAAGCAGCATGGCGGCACGTTCACTGCGCTTCCCGCTTCGGCAGTATACGAGGAGGGGGGCATCCTTATCCGGCAGCAGCTCATCTGCCTTTAGCGGAATGTCCTTGTCGGTTATAAGCAGAGCGCCCGGCAGGTGACCGGAGGAAAACTCCGTCTCGGTGCGCACATCGAGAACGGTGATGCCGCCCTTATCGATTAGTTCCCTTGCCCTTTCGGGGGTAATGCGCGATAAGCCCACATTATCAGCTCCTTTTTTACGGCAGATGTATGAAAACGTAAGATATATGAGTTTCTTTAGCATGTCTCTTCCCTATATAGTATGCAGAGTGGTGTTGACAGAAACCCTGTCAATCTCCTCCCGGCTGATTCCGGTGAAAATGTCAACCAGAAATGTATCAAGCTGACTGCCGGATGCGTCCTTTATAATCTCTATAACCTTTTCAAACGGGAACTTTGCACGGTATATGCGGTCGGTATACAGAGCGGAGAAGATATCCGCCAGAGCTATTATCCTTGACTCAATAGGTATGGCGTGACCGGGTATTTTGTAATATCCCTTGCCGTCAATGCGCTCGTGATGGTAGAGCACCCAGTCTGATATATCGCGGTAACAGGTGTGTTCCAGAATTTCCTTGCCGTTTTTGGGGTGCTGCTTTATGACCTCCATCTCCTCGTCTGTCAGCTTTCCGGGCTTGTTGAGGATTATGTCGGGTATACCTATCTTACCGATATCGTGGAGCATGGCGGCGTCCGATAACTTAGTAAGATTTATCTGCGATTTCATGTGAACAGGGAGATGCTCATAGATAACTCGTACAAGCCGGAACACATGCTCGGAGTGACCCTTGGTGTAGATATCCTTTGCTTCCATTGCGCTGACCATGGATTGTATGGTCTCGGTGGTCTTTGCTGTAATGGTTTCCGACATTACCCTCTGCACCCTGACCATGCAATACACAAAAACGGCACCGAAAAAGAATATCATCGCTATGAGCAGATAGTAGGAGTGGAACTCGCTGGTCAAAAGGATGAATCCCACAGCCAGATATCCTATGAGAAAAAACGACATCATCATAAACGACGCGCCGTATATCCAGTTGTTAAACACCTTGTCCTCATAGCTCTGGCTTTTCATGTAGACAAGTGCCTTATAGTATTTACAGAGACTGTACCCCATGATTACAGCCCCCAAAAAAATCATACCGAGACAAAAATGAACCATATATTCACACTTTCACCTGTTATTATTTCCATTTTAACACAAATAATCTCATAAGTAAATCATAACAGCTCAAATTTATTTTTATTAAAGCTTAAAATCCCCTCATCGCGCATTTTGCACAGCTCCTTGGACATGGCACTGCGGTCTACAGCAAGGTAGCTTGCCAGCTCTTCACGATTATAGGGGATGGTAAACTCTCCCTTGCCGCTTTTTTGCATACTAAGAAAACAGAGAAGCTTCTCTCTTGTGGTGCGTTTAGAAAGGATTTCCAGCTTGCGGTTTAACATGAGCGTCTTTCCCGCAACTATAAAGAGCGTGTTTTCTATAATCCGTCCATGGAAACGGCAGGCGCTCTGACAGGGGGATACTATTCTTTTGTAATCGATAAAAAGCACCTCACAGTCGGCACTTGCCAAAACCGTCACCGGACAGTTCGGAATTTTGGCACAGGCGAACACCTCCCCAAATATTTCTGGGGTGGTAAGCTCAGCTACAATGGAAGTATTGCCGCTTTCATCCTCTTTTAGTATCTTGACAGAGCCTATGACTATAAGTCCCACACTATTCACACTGTCCCCGGACATTATTATAATGTCTCCCTTGCGAAACCGACGTACTCCTGCACTGATA
>CAYSTR010000035.1:0-12393 GCA_964433745.1 uncultured Oscillospiraceae bacterium
AAGTTTTTTTGCTGGTGTTTTCTGGGTTTGGGAGCATTTTTTGGGGCGTCCCACCCTAAATAAGCAGATGAACGCAGAGCAAAAGGACGAGGAGCGCATTGCAGCACTCAACACAGAGGTGCGCGCACTTTACAGCGATATCATGCGCAACGAGAACATGATTGTTTACAATGACGCAAAGCACACCATGGACAACCTCATGAAGCAGATAAACACTATTTTAAGCATGTCGATAAACGGACAGAACCCTGATGAGATAGACATATCAAGCGGCTGCTCGGGTGACTGCTCCGGTTGCAGCTCCTGCGGCTAATATTCCCGCCGGACGTAAATGCTAACGGAAGTTGTGATATAAAATGAAAAACGAGGGCGAAAATTCCACATCAGGAAAACAAAAAACCGCGAGCACAAAACCCACCGCCCCCACCCCGCAAGAACCGCTAGGTGGGTCCAGCGTCACGCTGGGCACGCTGGTTTCGCCTATGATGCGGCAGTATCTGGAGTTTAAGGAGAAGCACAAGAGCCACATCCTCTTTTTTAGGCTGGGCGATTTTTACGAGATGTTTTTTGACGATGCCAAGACGGTGTCGAGAGAGCTGGAGCTGACCCTCACAGGGCGGGACTGCGGTCTAGATGAACGTGCGCCCATGTGCGGCGTACCCTATCACAGCGCGGACACCTATATAGCCCGGCTCATTGCCAAAGGCTATAAGGTGGCTGTCTGCGAGCAGATGGAGAGTCCGTCCGAGGCTAAAGGGATAGTGCGGCGGGAGGTCGTGCGGCTCATATCAAAGGGGACGATTATAGACGCAGACATGCTCGACGAGGGGCGCAACAACTACCTATGCTCGATTTTTTTAGAGGGCAGCAGTGCGGGTGTATGCTTTTCGGACGTGTCCACCGGTGCGGTCTACCTAAACGAGCTGCATGGCGAGGACATTGTAGAGCAGCTGGTCAATGAGCTGACGAGGTTTTCCCCCTCGGAGGTCATCGCAAACGGAGCGGTTTTGAGCTGCACATATCTTCTCGACTATATCCGCGACAGGCTGACCGCCTCATTTGAGCTGTGGGATACACCCGAAAGCTCGGCGAAGCTGTGGGACGCTGTTATGTCCCGGTTCGGACAGACCATAGAGACCACCCTTTGCGGGAGCACACCCATGCTCAGGGCACTGGCGGGGCTTATCTTTTATCTAAGGGAGACAGGGGAGACCGCCCTCGACAGACTAAGCTACCCGGAGGTCTACTCGAATACCCAGTTTATGGGACTGGACGCCGCCACACGACGAAACCTGGAGCTCACCGCCACCATGCGCACAGGGGAGCGAAGGGGCTCACTCATATGGGTTCTTGACAGGACAAAAACCGCCATGGGCAGACGGCTTTTGCGTGAATATATAGCCAAACCGCTTGTCAGCCCGCTAAACATAAACAGGCGGCTGGATGCCGTGCGGGAGCTGCACAAGAAAACACGCCAGCGAGACGATTTTATCGAGCTTTTAAACGGAATGCCCGATATCGAGCGCATTATGACAAGGGTCGTTCACGGAACTGCCGGAGGGCGGGAGCTTTTAGCGCTTCGCAATGTGCTTTCAAAGCTTCCCTACATAAAAGCGCAGCTTATTAATTGCAAGTCCGAGCTTCTATTAGAGACGGGCGGCTTTGACGAGCTGCCGGATATTGCCCATCTCATAGAGACCGCCATATCGGACGATCCGCCCGTGAGCATAAGAGAGGGCGGACTGATAAAGGCAGGTTTTGACAAGCGGGTGGACGAGTACCGCGATACACTGTCCCACGCCAAGGACTATCTTGCGAGGATAGAGCTAGGAGAGCGGGAAAGAACCGGCATTAAAAACCTTAAAATAAGCTACAACCGTGTATTCGGCTACTATTTTGAGATTACCCGCTCGAATGCACACCTCGTGCCGGAGGATTACCAGAGAAAACAGACGCTTGCAAATAGTGAGCGATACATAAACGATGAACTAAAGGCGTTGGAGGAGAAGATTCTCACCGCCGACGAGCAGAGCGCACAGCTGGAGTACGAGCTGTTTTGCAACGTCCGCACGGAGGTGGCGGCGGCTCTTGGGCGCTTCTCGGAGGCGGCAAAGGCCGTGGCACAGCTCGATGTGCTTGTTTCCTTTGCGGAGGTGGCAGTCGCCAATAACTACACCCGCCCGGTCATAACAACCGACGGATGTATAGCTATAACCGACGGACGTCACCCGGTAGTGGAGCTTTTAAGCTCTTCGCCGTTTGTCGCCAACGATGTCACGCTGGACATAGGGGACAATCAGATTGCACTTATCACAGGTCCTAACATGGCGGGAAAATCCACCTACATGCGTCAGACCGCCCTCATTACACTCATGGCGCAGATAGGCTCGTTTGTACCGGCGGCTCATGCCTCGGTCTCGGTGGTGGACGCTATGTTTACCCGTGTGGGAGCGGCAGACGACCTGGCTGCGGGGCAGTCCACCTTTATGGTGGAGATGAGCGAGATGGCACACATACTAAAACATGCCACACCCGATAGTCTCATCCTGCTAGACGAGATAGGGCGGGGCACATCAACGTTTGACGGTATGAGCCTTGCACGCTCTGTACTGGAGTATCTCTGCTCCGAACCGGGTGTGCGGGCAAAAACCATGTTTGCCACACACTACCATGAGCTTACCGTACTGGAGGATATCTTCCCGCCGGTCAAGAACTATAACATCGTCGTGAAGAAAAAGGGTGAGGATATCCTCTTTCTCAGGCGTATAGTGAGAGGGCCTACGGACGACAGCTACGGCATTGAAGTGGCACGTCTTGCGGGTGTCCCCGATAAGGTGGTTGTGAGGGCGCGTGAGATATTGTCCGAGCTTGAACAGGGGGGACACACACCGGTCAAGCGTGTGACAGTGGAGCAGCATGACCCTGTGGCGGCAAGCATTATTAACCGGCTTAAATATGTGGATGTCCGCTCGACAACGCCGCTTGAGGCACTCAATATATTAAGCGAATTAAAGTGCGGGATAGAGGAGTAGGGGGTTTATTATGAATGACATCAAGGGTAGTAGGAACAGAGTATTTTCTAGGGTAGGACTGACGTTCTTTCTAATGCTCGTAATCGCGACCGCTTTGCAATTTCTGTGTGCGTATCTGCAAAGTATAGGAGTAATCCCAAACACATCTATAGGTGTGTGGCTTGTTACCTTTGCGCCGCTCTACCTTATCGCCGTACCCGCCGCACTGCTTTTATTTCGGCGAATCCCCGCCCAGGCTCCGGGAACTCAAAAGCTGTCGGGTAAGGACTTCTTTATATTCCTGTGTATGTGCTTTCCTATAATGTACGCAGGTAATATTATCGGCACATTCCTATCCATGGCTCTGTCGGCGGGAAAATCCACCAATACGCTTCTTAACTATACCTTTGACACAGAACCGATAAAAATCCTCGTCATGGTAATTCTAGCACCCATTATCGAGGAGTATGTATTCCGCAAGCAGATAATTGACCGGACTATGAGGTTTGGGGAGAAGAATGCCATTTTACTGTCTGCATTTGTGTTTGCGTTTTTCCATATGAACCTCTACCAATTTTTCTATGCGTTCGGTCTGGGGCTTATCTTTGGTTATGTCTACATGCGTACAGGACGCATACGCTATTCTGTCATATTACACGCCATTATAAACTTTATGGGCGGTGTCGTCGCTCCGTTTGTCATATCGCTTGTCCGCCCAGACGAGCTTTTAAAGCTCACCTCTAATGAAACCGATCCGGAGCTTATTATGTCCATGTTCATAAGCGTTCTACCGGGAATTATCCTCATGATGCTCAATATGCTTGTCATTCTGGGGTTTGCTGTCACCGGCATAATTCTTTTGATTGTCAAGCGCAAAAGCTTTATGTTTCTCCCAGCCGAAGAGGAGCTTGCCCCCTCTTTTCGGTTTAAAACCATCTATCTAAATGTTGGTATGATACTCTATTTTGCGCTATGCAGCTTCTTTATTCTATTTACACTGTACAGGGCTTTTATTATGTAGAAACGTCAGCCCTAATAAAAACAAAAATGCGGAGAGCACAAGGTCTGCTCTCCGCATTAAATTTTTCCGCTATCTCTTCTTCCGCTTGACGGTGTACATGTGCTCGTCCGCCCGCTTCATAAAGGTGTAAACATCGCGGTCAAGCTTTGGGTCGTATATAGAGCTTCCCACGCTCAGTGACATGGCAAACGGAAAGCTTCTGCGCCCGTTTTGCTCATTTAGGCAGCGTAATATCTCATTTGTAAGCGCTTTGACCTCCTCCCTTTTCTGGCATCGTCCGAGAATAATAAACTCGTCCCCGCCGAAACGGGCAATACTGTGATTCCTGCCGCACGCCGATTTCAGCACCTCCGCCACAGCTATAAGCGCCTCATCCCCCACAGCGTGACCGTATGTGTCGTTGACCGTCTTGAAATCGTCTACATCTATCATAAACACGAATAATTCCCCGTCCCTCTGGTAGGAGCGGGCAAGGCTCATGAGCTGATTATCTATGTATCGGCGGTTGTATACGCGTGTGAGCGAATCAAGGTAGATTTGATTGTTCTGGATATTAATAAAGATTATAAAAACAGAAACGAGCATACCCATCCATATCATGGAGACCCCAAAAAAATAAAGCTGTAGAATAGCACCTATAGAAGGCGGAATGGGTACAAGATAGAAATACGTGTAGATCTCGCGGGAGAGCATAATGTTTTTCTTTCTTCGTTCCCTTAGCATGGTGGCATACACAATAATAAAATATATAATACTAAGAACCGGTGTGATAAACACAAACCTGCCGCGATGGTAGATATTTCCGGCATCAATAAAAAAAATCCATTCGGTTTTAAGGGATATCAGTACAAATACGAGGTTTAAGACGACAGGTATCAAATATAGTCTCATACGCTTTCCGAGAACGGTGTTGCCTAGCAGCTTGTATTCTCCGTACAGAACCCAAAAAAGACCCACAACCGGGTTTAGGAAGAAGTATATTATTGTAATTATATAATTAAGCTCTGTAGCACCCGGGAACTGCTGACCGTCAATAATCCACATGCCCGCGTCAAACCATAACACAGCTATCAAAGATAGAAGAAAACACTTAAAGAGATTTTGGTCGGGTGTGTTCCCTCCGACCCTAGTACCGTTTACATTTATATACATGATAATAAGCAGAACAATCGCTGTTCCGTTTACCTGCAAGCAAAATAACCGCTCCATTTTTACCTCACACGAAAATCATAAGGATATTGTATCACAGCGTCCTGCTGTTTGCAAGAAAAATTTAAGTTTTATGTAGAAACTTAATGCTATTTATGTTATAATAAAGCTTATTATAAAAAAGAGGTGAATAACATCCCCCGTATAAGGATTATGGAACCCCGCCTTATTGAGCTTATAGCGGCGGGGGAGGTGGTGGAACGTCCCGCCTCTGTCGTAAAGGAGCTTGTGGAAAACTCCATAGACGCGGGTTCACATCACATAACAGTCGAGATTGCCGGAGGCGGCATCTCCCTCATCCGCGTATCGGACGACGGCTGCGGCATCCTGCCGGATGATGTACCCACCGCGTTTATCCGCCATGCCACCAGTAAGCTAAGAGACGAAAGCGAACTAGACAGTATACTAACACTAGGCTTTCGTGGGGAGGCTCTGCCCTCTATTGCCGCCGTGTCACAGATAGAGCTTATCACAAGGACAAAGGAGCAGAACATAGGACTGCGCTACACCTCGGACGAAAAAGGCGTAAATATAGAGGAAGCCGGCTGTCCTGTGGGCACGACTATATCGGTCAGAGAGCTTTTTTACAATATCCCCGCTAGGATGAAGTTTCTAAAGTCAGTGACCGGGGAGGGCAACGCCGTAGCGGCGGTGTGCGAGCATCTTGCCATATCCGTGCCTAGTGTATCCTTTCGCTTTATACGCGACGGCAAGGAGCAGTTTCTCACTCCGGGGGATGGAGAGACCCTCTCGTCAATATATGCTGTAAACGGAAGAGCGTTCGCGTCACAGCTTCTTGTCTGTACCGGCGGTGAGGGTGCTGTCTCGGTGAGCGGCTTTATCACACGTCCGGAGCATGTCAAAGCATCCCGGGCAGCGCAGAGGTTCTACCTAAACGGACGGTTTGTGCGCTCCAAGACCTGTATGGCGGCGCTGGAACAGGCATTTAAAGCCACACCCGGACGTTTCCCCGGCTGTGTGCTCTTTCTCACGCTCCCCCCCGACATTCTAGACGTAAACGTACATCCTGCCAAGCTGGAGGTGCGCTTCGAGAACGAGAAGCTCATATTTGACGCGGTGTTTTATGCCGTCAAGAACGCGCTTCTGTCGGTGGGAGCAGTGCCGGAGCTTATCCCTCTGCCGGACGAGCCGGTAACCCCGCCTGTCCGCATGTCGGCGGAGGAGTACAAGCGTCTGGTCTCCCCGCCGCCCGAACCCCAGCAGATGAATATAGCCCCTGCCGCCCCACGCACACCGGTTATGCCTACGGTAACCTCACCCCCTGTGAATATCCCCGCCGTAAATGCTCCCGCAGCTGCTGCCGTCCGGACTATGACAGCCGAAGCCGCAGCTCCTGTCATAACCGAGCCTGCAAGAGCGCAAGATACCGTCTCGTTTGCGGACATGCATGTCATCGGCGAGGCGTTCGGGGTGTACATAGTCGCCGAGAGCGGGGATGACCTCTACTTTATCGACAAGCACGCCGCCCACGAGCGGGTGATATATGAGCGGCTAAAGCGCACACAGGCAAGGGACTCACAGCTTCTTTTAGAACCTGTGACGGTCACACTGCCCTCCTCCGACTATCATGCCTTAATCGAGCACAAAAGCGTGTTTGAGGACATGGGCTTTGAGATTGAGGACATAGGCTTCGGCTCGGTAAGGGTACAATCCGCACCGCTTGTACTGTCGGGCATGGAGCTTTCGGGCATTATAGAGGACATGGCGGCAAAGCTCTCCGCCTCGCGAGCGGCCACACCCGAACGTCTGGAGACACTTCTCCATTCGGCGTCCTGCCGGGCGGCGGTCATGGCGGGGGAGGAGAGCCGCCCGCTGGAGCTTGAAGATATTCTTTTATTATTACATCTAGAGGACGTGCGGGAATGTCCCCACGGCAGACCTATCGTTATTGTCATGAGAAAATACGAGCTGGATAGAAAGTTTAAGAGATGAAGAATCGGCTATTAATTATTACAGGACCAACAGCCAGCGGCAAGACTGCCCTGTCGGTGGAGATTGCAAAAAGCTTTAGCGGGGAGATCGTTTCGGCGGACTCGATGCAGATATACCGCGAGTTAAATATAGGCACGGCAAAGCCAACAATCGAGGAGCGGGGCGGTATCCCCCACCACATGCTGGACATTGTGGGGATAAAAGAGGACTATTCCGTCGCGCAGTATCTTGACGACTCCCGCCGCATTATCGCAGATATACACGAGAGAGGAAGGCTGCCTATTGTAGTCGGGGGAACAGGGCTTTATATAAGTATGCTCGCCGACCATGTGGACATGACCGCCATCCCCTCCGACCCCTCGCTACGAGAAAAGCTAGGTTTGCGGGTGCAGACCGAGGGGGCAATGAAGCTGTTAGAGGAGCTGCGCGCAGTAGACCCCGAGACGGCGGATAAGCTAAACGAGGGCAATGTGCGGCGCATTGTCATTGCCCTTGAAGCCTACCTGCTCACTGGCACACCCATAAGCGAGCTGCGCCGCCGGTCGAGGGAGCGGGAGAACCCATATGAGCTTGCCATGATAGCGCTAGGGTGCGCGGACAGGGAGTACCTCTACCGCCGCATTGATACGAGGGTGGACATGATGATTTCGGCGGGGCTTTTAGACGAGGCGAAATCGGTGTACGGACGGTGCGGCAGGACGGCTTCGCAGGCCATCGGCTACAAGGAGCTGTTTTCGCATTTTGACGGCGAAATCTCCCTGTCCGAGGCTGTGGAGCTAATAAAGCGCGGGTCGAGAAACTATGCAAAACGTCAGCTTACCTGGTTTCGGCGGGACGAGCGCATAAAATGGCTTAATATAGACACGCTAACTAATAATGAAATATTTATAAACACTAAAAAAATACTGGAAACTTTAAAATAAGTGTGTTATAATAAGAGGAATAAATCGGGCACATAAGGGGGATAACGCATGAAACCGCTCAATCTGCAGGATAACTTCCTCAATTCGTCTAGGCGGGACAGGATTCCGGTCACCATCTATCTGACAAACGGCTTCCAGTTTAAGGGTACGGTCATAGGCTTTGACAGCTTCACCGTAATACTAGACTGTGAGGGCAAGCAGAATCTGGTCTACAAGCACGCCATCTCCACAATAGTACCCTCTAAGGCCATAACGCTGACGGGAGATATGGCGGAGGGGCAATGATTCTTGGGCGTCTGAAGCGAATAGCCATATCCACGCTGACCGCGATATTCTCCATTGCGGTTATTGTGTTTGTCGTGTACCAAATCTACCGCTACTTCTACTTCCCCTATCTGACAGAGCTTGCCTTATACTACACCGAACAGGAGATTATCTCGGCAAACGGTGTCATCTTCAAGGACGAGACCATCGTCACCGCCGAGGGGACAGGTGTGGTCAGCTATCTTCTGGGGGACGGCTCTAAGGTGTCCAGCGGCAGTGTGGTGGCAGAGCTTTATTCCAGTGAGCAGGGGGTACTGGGTAAGCTCAAGGTTCAGTACTACGACGAAGAGATTGACATGCTAAAGCGTGCGTCCAATCCGGGCACAGGCATGTACGCAGGCAACGAGCAGTACAACAAGCAGATTTCTCAATCTCTTATTAGCATCATAACCGCGTCAAAGTCGGGCAGACTGACGGATTTTGATGCACTGCGGCGTGAATATGTTTTTTCTCTGAATAAAAAGCAGATATCTACAGGAGTGGCAAAGAGCTTTGACCCGCTCATAGGGGAACTTAGCGGGTTAAAGGAGGGCATAGGTTCCAGCGAGCAGTGGCTTTTAGAAGAGGTCACCGCACCGTCTGCAGGTTATTTTACGTCCATAGTAGACAGATACGAGGGACTTTTGACCACCGAGAATATGAAGAAGTATTCAGCACAGGAGCTAATGGCAATACCTCTGTCTGTGGGTGACGCTAAGCTGCCCGGCGAGATAGGCAAGGTCATGTCAGGGTTTGAGTGGTACATGGCGGTATCCGTTCCGGGAAGTGAGATAAAACGCTTCAACAAAGGACTGACCCTGTCCGTAAGCTTTCAGCAGACCGGCATAAACGACATCCCCATGACGGTGGAATCCACAGTCTTCAGAGAGGGCGAACCGTTCGGCATAGTTTACCTTAAATGTACATACATGTCGCCGGAATTATCGCGGATAAGGGTAAACCGTGCGGACATATCATTCAGAAGCTACACCGGACTTCGCGTGAGTGCGGGAAGTCTCCGCTTTCGGGACGGAGAAGCGGGGGTGTATGTCTCCCTCGGACGGACTATCGTGTTTAAGCGTATAGACCCCATTCTCGAGAACGGCGACTACATCCTGAGCCGCGAGCACCCGGAGGATACAAGCTATCTACAGCTGTTTGACGAGATAGTACTGGAGGGAAAGGAGCTGTACGATGGAAAACCCATTGATTAACGAGTTTAGAGAGCACCTTTTTTCGCTGCGCCGAGAGATTGAGGAAGCCGCCCGAGAGGGCGGTCACGACCCCGACAGGGTGCGCATCCTGGCAGCCACCAAGACGGTGGACACCGAGCGTATAAATGCGGCTATTAAAGCGGGCTTTACTCTCATAGGCGAGAACCGCGTACAGGAGCTTCAAGATAAGTACGACGAGTATGACCCGCTTTCGGAGAAGCATTTCATCGGTGCGCTGCAAACGAACAAGGTCAAGTATATCGTGGACAAGGTGAGCCTAATCCACTCGGTGGACAGCGAACGTCTGGCGGCGGAGATAGATAAGCGGTCAGGCGCGATTAAAAAGGTCATGGATGTGCTTGTGGAGGTAAATATAGGCGGCGAAGACACAAAATCGGGTATCCGGGTGACGGATACGGCAGATTTCTGTATATTATTATCAAAATACCCCAACATAAGGGTAAGAGGATTGATGTGCATACCGCCCCCAATGCCGATAGATGGGGGAAAGTATGAACATTTTGCAAATATGTACCACCTTTTTATTGACATTAGGGATAAAAACATGGATAATGTTAATATGGACATATTATCGATGGGCATGAGCGGCGACTACCGCGAGGCAGTAAAAAACGGAGCTAATCTCATTAGACTGGGAACAGCACTGTTCGGCAAACGAAACGTTTTAGGCTAAAGACTAAAAATTAAAGGTGAATGGCTAAAAAGCCGCCGCGCGGCATTACTATGGCTTCGCCCATCGCTGTAATCTTATTATCCCAACTACCGGATACTTTAAAAGCGCCGATGGCGCCACCTTTTACTAATAACTAGCAACTAACAACTATTAACTATACGCGGAGGAATATTATGAGTTTTATGAATAAGCTCAAGGATTTGATGGGGGTTCCGGGGGATGACGAGGAGTACGAGGAGGAGCTTGCACCCACGGTCAGACAGCCGGAGGACTTTAGCTTTGAGCATGACGAAAGGGGTAAGCGAAACAACAAGGTTGTCAACATCCATGCCACAACACAGCTGCAGGTTGTTTTAGTTAAGCCCGAGCGCTTTGATGATGCCAGTGCGATTGCCGACCATCTCAACCAGAAACGTACAGTGGTATTAAACCTTGAATCCACATCTAAAGATGTTTCCCGCCGTCTTATCGATTTTCTTTCGGGTGTGGCGTATGCCAACAACGGACAGATTAAACGTGTCGCCAACAGCACATTTATCATCACCCCATACAATGTGGATATTATGGGCGATTTATTAGATGAGCTGGAAAGCAACGGCGTATTCTTTTAAGTCATGCATTTAAAAGATGAAGACAAGCTTTTCTTAAACGGCATTCATGACGATATCGCTCTGGCAGAGCAGTACGGTGCGCCGCGGTTCAGCTTTTTTCTGGACGAGCGGGAGCAGTACCTCGTCAACACGAGGATAAAGCTGCCATCCGGGCTTTGTTTACGCATGTTTGGCGGGCATGAGGGTGCAGGGCGCGTAATAGCGGGGATATTCCCGGATTATCTCTTCACCCCAGAACACGAGACACTCTACCCCATAGTTCCGCTGACTGCACACTTTGCGGAGGAATACACACTCACACACAGGGATTTTTTAGGTGCGCTCATGGCGCTTAAGCTAAAACGTTCGGCTGTGGGCGATATATGTATAGGTACAGGGGTAGCGACTCTTTTTGTACACGAATACACCGCCCCTATAGTACAAGAGGAGCTTACTAAGGCAGGGCGCGTAGGACTAAAACTATCAAAGGGGTTTGACCCTCAAAACATAAAACCGCAGGAGTTTTTGGAGATAAAGGGCACAGTAAGCTCTCCCAGACTGGATGCCATTGTTGCGCTTTCGGCTAGGGTATCCAGAGAACGGGCATGTGAGCTCATAAGAGCGGGAGCGGTGGAGCTTTTCTATGAGCGCGCCGACGACGTGAGCGTTCATGTAAACGAGGGAGATATCTTCTCTATATCGGGACACGGCAAGTTTCGCGCGGTCTCGCTTAACGGACTAACAAAAAAGGGTCGGATTCCGACCGTTATTAATAGATATAAATAACCGGGAGATGAAAAACAGTGAATGTATCCGAGATTAAGGACAAAAAGTTTGACAAGGGCGCTTTTGGATACAGGCCGGAGGACGTAGACAATTTTCTGAATGATATAGCAAACGAGTTTAACAAAATAGTAAGCGAGAAGCGTGAGGCGGAGCAACGCCTGCAATCGGTTACGAACAAGCTTGAGGAATACAGAAACAACGAGAACAGCCTGTCCGCCGCTCTTATCGGCGCGCAGAAGCTGGGCGACAATATCATTAAGGACGCAAACGACAGAGCAGAGCTTATTATCCGTGACGCAGAACAGCGCGCCGGAAACATCGTGGACACCTCCATGAAGAAGATTGCCATAGAAAAAGACACCATCGAGCGGCTGAAATCCGAGTCACAGGCGTTTAAAAAGCAGCTTCTGTCGGTCTACAAGTCACATGTGGAGCTGATTAATGCCATTCCGGAGATAATAGAGCAGGAGTATATGAGCGAGGACATAGAGACCCCGGTCATAGATATACCCGATATAGAGCCGGAAGCTCCGTCCGCTCCGGTAAAACAGGAGCTTCGCCCCAAGGGCAAGGACGAGCGCTCTGCCGGTTCACCCGCCGCGGTGCGGGAGAGGGCGTCATACGAACGAGCCGCTAACGAGAGGGTTACAAACGTTCGCCCCGCCACCGGGTTAAATCGAACAACAGGC
>CAYSTR010000036.1:0-12334 GCA_964433745.1 uncultured Oscillospiraceae bacterium
CCAGGGTATCAAGCGCCAGTTCATCCTCGCTCATCATCTCCCGAACCTCTGCAATGTCAAAAGGGGAGAGCCTTGCGCCGCAGCTAATTAAAATACTTTTCGCCGTTTTGCCGGCACTTAGCTTAAATTTGCGGTACTGCCGCACGGCAAAGTGCTGTGGGTCACGTTCCTCTAGTGCTTCAAAGAGAAAGTCAATCGGGTTACGAAAGCTCTCATCATCTTCACGAACCTCCATAGCGTTTATCATCTCAACGAGGGTATTCATATTCTTTTCCTCCGGTCTGCCCTCGTACCAGATGTAGCCGATAAGGGCTTGATAGAGGAGCGTTTCCGCCTTCTGCCAGAAATCATCCCCTCCTTTGCCCTCCCCCTTGGTATTGGCAATGAGAGCTGTCACAAATTTAAGAATATCTTTCTCTGAACGGATATATGCGAAAGGGTTGTACTTCATGGACTTAGAAAAATCTATGGTATTTATAATCTTAATGCGGTACCCCTTATCCCTCATCAGCTTTCCAATATCGCATAAGATTGTACCTTTCGGATCGGTGACGATATATGAGGAATGAAGCTGAAGAAGATTGGGGTACACGGGTCGAGGATAAATCCGAGCGGTTTCGCATCTGTTATGCTTACATGGTAGTTCACCCTACCCATCGGCGGAGTGGTTTCGGGGACATACCGCCACATATCGTCCTCACAGCGGGCGATATACCCTCCCCATTCGGCAGCCGCGAACCTCTCGTTTACCGATATAAAGCTCACACCCAGCTGCTTGGACAAGGAAAAGTTGGGCAGCTTTGTTCCGTCCATATCATAAAGCCCGCACTCTGAATCGGCAATAATCTTCCCGCCGGAGCTAAGATAGTCTTTCAGCACCATCTTTAGTTCGGGTGAGACATGGTATGTACCCGCGAGAATAATCAGCTTATACCGCTTCGCCTCATCTGCCGTCAGCTCCTGTTCGGGGACGATCTTCCATGTATACCCCGAGCGATCGCACAGCTTCATCGCACCCAAGACCGCTTCCCTATGTACATCCGGGCGCTTACAGCGGCCTATCGCGTTCATCACGACATGGGTGCCCGCCTTTGCCATAGTAGAGCTGTCGCTTTGAATGATGGCGATGTCCGCGGAAACCTCTCTATTGGACAGATACTGCTCGAACCGCTCCACCTCACGGAACGCCGCTCCTATTTTGTGTGCTTCGGTGTGTTCCAGAGTACCGTCCACATGCTGACTGCCCGAATACATAAACACGCGGCAGCCCTGTGCGGCTATCTCGGCGGCGGCCAGCTTGTAGATATTGTCATGCCTATAGTTATAGACCTCCGATACATCCCCCGGCCCCAGCTGCGGGTATTGCCCCTTTGCCGTATCGCGGGAGTAGGCGGCTGACAGCCAGTTGCCCGCCCAGGGCTCTGTGAACTGATAATCGAGCATATCCCGTATACGCTTAGGATAGAGAGCGGCGAAGTTTATCGTCACCTTGATACCCGGGTCTATCCCCTTGACGGTGCGCAGTATGTCCTCTAGCATACGTGCAGCCCCGTCCTCCAGAAATGTATTCACGTCACGCCCCTTGTCACCGAAATCAAAGGTGGCTATCTCGCTCTCGACAGGACGGGAATCTGTAGGTAGCTCATATCCGTACCGCTCTTTAAAGAGCGCACGGCAAGTATCGCAGTAACAAAGGGATTTTCCGAAGATATCAAGAAACAGGCTGTCAGGGTGATAGTTCGTCACCACCTCGGAGAGTTGACCTAGTATGTACTGCCGGTAGCCAGTCTCATAGCAGGGCATACCCCACTTTGCCATACGCCCCTTGAGGGCGACAGGCTTGCCCTCCCTGTCGCGCAGTGCCCATTCGGGGTGCTGCTTGGGGGCTAGGGTATCATACTCGAGACAGTAGTAAGCGTTGAACTCGATGCCCTTTCTCCGCAATATTGCACTGATCTCGGCTATCCAGTCGGACTTCAGTGCCGGGTGGCGTGTGCCTATCTGTGTATCATAATAGCTGTATCCCCAGTGATCTTTTGTATAGAGCATGAGATTGGAGATGCCTGCTTCCTCAAAGAACCGCTTGTACTCCGCTGGGTCTAGCCGGTCAAGGGTGACTATCGGCGGTGCGGGGGAGTGATGGTCGATGAGGTAACCGCGGTAGGTGGATTTGTATAGATCGGACATGGGTATGCCTCCTGTTTGTTATGTTATAATGAAATAATTAAGCAAAAACAAAATCTCACTTGACACACCTTCACCGACAGACAGCACGTATTCCTCCCCCGGATATAGGTCAAAGAAGTTGTCGCAAATGGCCTTGTCACCATGTAAATCTATACATACATCCATCGCAAACACATCGGAACGATAGATGAGCTTATCATTTTCTCTTTGTACCGTAATATTCGGCTTTTGAAGCTTTAGTTCGGTGAACATCGGTAGTATAAGCCTATGGCGAGCAATCAAATTATCATCATTATAAAGACAAGCAAAAGAAAAGCTACAACATATGCCAAGAGCTTCCCATCGCTCATAGGGAAATCGAGCTATAACCTCACTAACCCCTGCCTTTATTGTCACCGATATATTTTCTTCATACCGCTCACTACCATCAAACGCCGCTATACCATACCGCAGATTAGCCGATATATCCTCATCGGTGTCATTTATACCGTAAACAAGTACTGTGTCGCTCCCATCCTCATACACTACCGCCACAGTTACCGGCTGACAGGCACGTCGAACAGGATGAAATGATGGGTTGCGATTGCCAAAGCAGTCCACAATAGTCCAGCTTCTCGTAACAGGCCAGCAATCGTTGTACATCCAAAATATAGCCGCCGCACTGTTAAACTTACGCCGTCTAAAGTTAGTAATGTACTCACCTAATCCCTCTCCTTGTATAAGCCCACCTAAATAGATATATTCCTCTATTGTTAAAGAACGAATATCCTTACCAGTCCAGGTTTTGAGTAGATGGTCAGCTATGGAGTAAGGGTACCACTGCTCAATCCCATTGTCATGTATCTGCCACGACAGCGAATTGACATGCTCCTGTCGCTTTGCTAGGGAGGCCTTCATTGAAGAAAGACTGGGAGGACCGATTACACCGCCCTCATTGGGAAAGCGGCAGGTCATTTTGCGGTAGTCACGAAAATCCTCATTGGCAAACCCCACCTGCCATGGGTGCTGGTCGCCGGAATGATTGTCATTGGGGTGCAAAAGCCCTGGTGTAATGGGGCTACTGGGCTGATAGTAGCGGGTAGGATCCTCCTCATTCAGTAACCGGGGCAGAATCATGTGATAGAGCGCATAGTCTGGATAGAGTACCCCATCCCTCTGATTCCATGTGTGCCATTCCTGTTCGTTGTTGCCGCACCAGACAATCAAGGATGGATGACTTGCTAATCTCCTAATATGGTGGACTGCTTCTTTTTTTACATTGTCCATAAATCCTGCTTCGTTTACTGGGTATGCACCGCAGGCAAAGATAAACTCCTGCCAGACCAATAACCCCTTTTGGTCGCACAGTTCATAGAAATCGTCCGATTCGTACAAGCCACCGCCCCATACACGCAGCATATTAAAGCTCGCTTCCAGTGCCCGGTCTGTGAGTATCTCGTATTTCTTGCGGTCAATACGGGCGAATATGATGTCAGCGGGTACAAAGTCTGCACCCAGAGCAAAGATTTTTCTGCCGTTTAGCTCAATTATGTAGTTTGTCCCGCCTGTGGGGTTAGCGTCTTGATTTATAGAGATGGTGCGGAATCCGATTTTTTTAGTTCTTTCTGCTATTTGTCTGCCGCACACTGTCAAAGTAGCTTTAATGGTATATAAATGCTGCTCACCCTGACCTACACACCACCAACGCCGCACATTATGAAGCGTAAGCTCTGCTTCTATGGGATTTAACCCTTTTTTTATCTCGACAGGGAAGGAAAATTCATCTCCTGTTTCCTTTACCCGCACCTGTAGTTCGCCGAATACACCGGGGCGTGTATCTGCTGTGATTTTCTCTGTCCCTCTTAGATGAACAGGCACACCAAACTGGAATTTTCGCTGCTCAGGTAGAGTCTTACAATCCTCACTTATCCCTTCAGTAAACCAGCGAAGCCGCACTTTACCCGTATCGTTTCCGTCTACCTCTGACAGAATAACTAACTCGTCAGCACGTGCTACGTTTTCCCACTCTAAGGACACATCGCCTGTAATCCCCACATTAATAAGCCTAGGTGACCAATCCCAGCCAAATGAGGATTGGGGCTTGCGTAAGCGTATACGCTTATGTAAAAGCTCGTCTACATCACTCTCGCCGTCCGAGGCACTATAATAACCGGCGGTGCTCTTTTCTGCTACATGGTATAATCCGCTCTCGACTGATACGGTGAGGATGTTTATTCCGACAGTCAAAGCATTATTAACGATAAATCTGCAGGGGGTAAAGGAGTTTTCGTGTGTACCTATAAGCTGACCGTTTAGATAAATCCGGGCAGCATAATCAAGCCCTCCGAATGACAGCCACACGGTATGCTTGTCTAAATCTATATCGTCAGGCAAGGTGAACTCTCGGCGGTAGCTCCAAAACATCTCCTCCACCCAGCGTGAGGTGAGTACACCCACACCGTGTGACGGCTCTTCAATAAGCCCTTGGCGCATAAGGTCAAGGTGTATCTCCCCCGGGACATTGGCCTTTAGCCAGGAGTCGGGGGTGATGTCCTTATATCGGTGATGGGGTAGCCCCCCGCGCTCACCGTCCGCCCATTTTAGTAACCATTCTCCGTTTAATGATAGCTTCATTTACTCTGCTCCTCACTAAATAATATCAATTTGACATGTGTTTTTTGTATTGCTATCCCCACCACACAACACTGTTACAGGCGTTGTAGGCACAGTAAAGCGCATATCTCTGTCCCAAATGCCTAGCTCGTCCTGTCCTAATGAAAAGGTGATGTTCTTTGTTTCCCCCTTACAGCTTCATCGCACCCAACACCGCTTCCCTATGCACATCCGGGCGCTTACACCGTCCAATGGCGTTCATCACGACATGTGTACCCGCCTTTGCCATTGTAGATCTGTCGCTCTGTATGATGGCGATGTCCGCACAGACCTCTCTGTCAGACAGGTACTGCTCGAACCGCTCCACCTCACGGTATGCCGAGCCTATCTTGTGTGCCTCGGTGTGCTCCAGCGTCCCGTCCACATGCTGACTGCCCGAATACATGAACA
The DNA here is from genome assembly GCA_964433745.1 of uncultured Oscillospiraceae bacterium. Lineage (GTDB taxonomy): Bacteria > Bacillota > Clostridia > Oscillospirales > Ruminococcaceae > CAYSTR01. The sequence continues at coordinate 5,230 of CAYSTR010000036.1, forward strand.
CACGGCAGCCCTGCGCGGCGATCTCGGCGGCGGCCAGCTTGTAGATATTGTCGTGCCTATAGTTATAGACCTCCGACACATCCCCCGGCCCCAGCTGCGGGTACTGCCCCTTTGCCGTGTCGCGGGAGTAGGCGGCGGACAGCCAGTTGCCCGCCCACGGCTCGGTGAACTGATAGTCGAGTATATCCCGTATGCGCTTAGGATAGAGAGCGGCGAAGTTTATTGTTACCTTGATACCAGGGTCGATCCCCTTGACGGTACGCAGTATGTCCTCTAGCATACGCGCAGCCCCGTCCTCTAGGAAGGTATTCACATCGCGCCCCCTGTCACCGAAGTCAAAGGTGGCTATCTCGCTCTCGACAGTACGGCTGTCCGTAGGTAGCTCATATCCGTACTGCTCCCGAAAGAGCGCACGGCAGGTGTCGCAGTAGCACAGGGATTTGCCGAATATATCGAGGAACAGACTGTCTGGGCGGTAGCTCGTCACCACCTCTGCGAGCTGACCTAGTATGTACTGACGGTATCCCGTCTCGTAACAGGGCATACCCCACTTAGCCATGCGCCCTTTGAGGGTGACAGGCTTTCCCTCCCTGTCGCGCAGTGCCCATTCGGGGTGCTGTTTAGGAGCTAGGGTATCATACTCAAGACAGTAGTAAGCGTTGAACTCGATGCCCCTTCTTCGTAGTACTGTGCTGATCTCTGCTATCCAATCGGACTTTAATGCCGGGTGGCGGGTGCCGATTTTTGTGTCGTAGTAGCTGTACCCCCAGTGGTCTTTTGTATAGAGCATAAGATTAGAGATGCCCGCTTCCTCGAAGAACCGCTCGTACTCCGCTGGGTCTAGCCGGTCAAGGGTGACTATCGGCGGGGCGGGGGAGTGGTGGTCGATTAGGTAACCGCGAAAGGTGGATTTATATAGGTCGGACATGGTGTTTCTCTCCTAGCAAAATATTTCTTATACCTTATACCGTGTTAAAATGGGTTCAAAGATGCCAAACTGGTCGGTGAGTATGCCCTCGTACCCGCAGGATGTACCGTCCCAAGCCTTCCAGTCCACCCCTCCCGATGAGCCCGATACGAGATTTCCGTATAGAAGTCCCTTTGATATCTCCGACACGATCATATCTGCCTCCTCTACCATCGAGACCATATATAGCGCTGAAATAAACGCCTCGCTTTGGCTTAGCGTTATTCCGCCGTTTTGGTAGCCGCCAAACGGCAGGAAGCGTTGGAACGGTGCCAGATCACATTCACTAATCTCGTAAATATTCCCGGGCAGCCCCAGGTCAAAGCTTTCATAACCGCTTTTTATCAGCTCGTTATACAAACTAGAGACAATCCTTCTCGCCAGTTCACCCTCGACAATCCCATACTTGACCGCCAGACCGTTTACCGGCAGAAATGCGTAATCATGCAGTGCCCCGTCCATACTGCGCCAACCGGCAAACCAATTATTCGCTGTCATGAAGCAGGATATAAAGGCAGATTTAAGCTTGTGCAGCCAAAGGCTCATATCTTGATACAGCTGTTCTTCACCCAGCCTTTTAAACGCATCTGTTAATTCCTTTAATGCGCCGAAAAGGATAGCGTTGGAAAACGCGTCCTTGTAACCGTATGAAATCACATCGTACCAGCATGTGCTCCATTGATGCTCACCCGAAATGCCGCGCCGTATTGTGGATTCCACAATCCCGTCATCGTCAATGTCACGCTTCTTCATATCATCGAGCTTCTTTAATATAACGTCTTTAAACCTCAAAAACCACTCCTTATCGCCCGTGAGATTTAAATATACCGATATGCCATATAGTACAGCAGTGCCGGTCATAAGGTATTCATCCTCAAACTGATGTGTGCCCGATTGATGTGTGCCCGCCGCATATGCCGGAGCACCGAATAGATGGATTTCTAGCGTATTTCGCAGAAACTCCATCGTATTGATACCATTTACCCCGTTTCCGAGCACTCTGCAAACAGACGCCCAACAGCTCAAGCATATGGGGGCACCCATAGAATTACCATTGTTAGTAAAGGTCGCGACATCCGCGCGATAGGTCAGAGCGGAGAGCAGATATTTACTCAAGGCGCGTTTTACATGCTCCGGCGTGTCCTCTCTAAGCTTGACATGATGCTCAAGGTTAAAGCATAGCTCGATATTTGCCGAATATTCCCCTGTTTTAAGCAGATACCCGCCATTTTCCATCGGCTCTTCACCCACGAGTATATCGAGGTTTTGTAAGCCCATACTGCGGATAGAGTTAAACCGCAGGCTTGCATTACTGTCACCCTTGACGGTGATATTACTAATCCCGGGCATATGCATCGTTGCCGGTAGGCTTACCCTGCCCGTCTCGCCCGACTTGATAATCTCACCCAGCACGGTCATGGTGGTTTTAGCCCCCAGAAATGACAGCCGAAGGACACTGCTGTCCAAAAGCTCTGTATCTGCTTTTATATCCCGTTTCACAAACAGCAGTATCCTATCGGTCAGCATGGTCGCTTTAAGCTCGATATATTGTGCAGAAGCCTTATGGCAGAGCCTGTATGTTATGGTGTTACCGGACAGAACCGTTTCCCCTTCTGCATCGTACTGCATAAAACCACAACCGCTTTTATCGTCATACATGCTTACGACAAAGCCCTGTGCATGATAATCGCAGTTGCCGCCCGTCATTAACGAGGCTGTGTTGAGCAGATTTATGTGTGTTTGAGAGCACCCCTCCCCGTCACAGCTAAGGAAGCTTAATCCCATGCTTTTAAGCTTATAGCCTATACTGTAAAAGTGGGTAGTGTATCTTACGCCGACGGATGTCCTAATACACGTTATCCCATCTTTATTAAGTGCATCACAATCTGCATCACCGATTACCGTGTGCAGCCTTCTTATGGGTCTGGTTTGACCGGTCTCGTTTAAACCATCAAGCACTACCGCGGTGTCAGCGAGATTATAACAGCTCCACCACCCGTCTACGCCGCTTTTTCTCACGCTTACCTGTATAGCGGAATAGCTCCCGTCCATCCTAAACCAGCTAATCTCACCGTTGCCGGGCTTTTTTTGATCCTTAACCCTATGTATAACCTCCCACCTGCTGTGAGAAAACCCATGGATCTCGGCCTCTTCTACCCAATCTATGGTTTCCTCCGAACCGCATTTGAAGTACCCCCTTGCCAACCGAAAGCCTATACTGAAACCCGTCTGGGGACTGTCGAAAACAAAACACTTTCCGTGTATAATGCGTTGCTCGGGTGCGCCCTGCTCATACTCATATGGCTTTACCCAGCAGCTCTTTACCATGGTCTTCATAAAAGCAATCACCCCGTCAGTTTTTTGTTCACCGCTCAATCACGACAATAGCATGTATGCCAATACTGCCTATCCCGGCAGTCACCATACCGTTCTCATAGCTCCAATCGACCGCTCCCTCACCAAGACCTAAATATACCGAAGCGGGACGCGCAGGCACAGGTACCTTTAGCCTAAACAGACCGACATTCGGCACATCCTCGACATATTCATTGTTTGGTGCTTTGGGCTTGTCGCTGTTTAGATTGATGAGGTTAATTATGAGCTTGTTCTGCTTTTCGCGCAGCGTAATATGTACACCCTGCGGCCCCTCTATGTCTGTGAGGGCTTTTATCTCCAGCCTTTGGGTAATATCTTTAATGAACCTTCTTATATACGGATAGTGCGAATCCATATATGCGGAGAAGATAGAGCCGTATACACACGCTATCCTACCTTTGCCGTAGCTTGAAACAACTGCTGCGGGGCAGTTTATCGTTTGTCCCGGCACCGCACCCCCGCGTCCCCACACAATGCGGGCGAATGAGCCGCGTTCACATGTGACGGCGCGCCACTGTCCGTACAAGGTGTGCTCCATGTTGCCCTGCGGCAGTGCGAGGGTATGTCCGTGCGCCTCTCCCAACATGCGCCCGGTATCCGACACACCCATTATATCGTCGAATAATCTCGTGGTCTCCTCGCCTGTAATAATCGCACACCCCCCGCCGAAAACATACTCCTTAGTCTCTCTTACCGCTTCGGGCGGCAGATTAGTCTGTTCCGCTATAATAACGAGCGGATATTCTGCCATTCGTGCGGAAAAATCCGTATCAGTCAGTATGTCGGCATGAAGCTTGTTGTCGAGGATACAGTCGAGAGCGCCGTGTACAGGCTTTTCCGCATTGTTAAAGCCGTAGCAGGGCTTGGCCTTACTGTAGTAATGGTGCTTGCTGTGCAGAATGGCTACCTGCGGTACGGATTTTGTATGCTTGCATAGCTCCTCCCGTACCCGCACAAACCGTGCCACATCCGCCATTATATCAAAATGCCACGGGACTAGACCCGCATCCCTCTTGGGTTGGTCATACAGCATAAGCGCGCCGCCGCAGGCGATGACAATAGCCGCCTCCTGGCACAAGGCGGGTACTGTCTTATATGTCCAGTGGTTCATCTCTCCCGCGCTTGTGAACATCCAGTCCATTAAATCCCATTTAGTGCCCTTGGTGTCGATCAGTCTAGCCTCTGCATTGGCGGTCTGCGCACTCCATCTCCAGTCAAAATCCCCGCTTATGTAGTCGATAGGTACGGATATGTCGTCCGGCTGACGCAGGGTGTACATCCAGTTGCTGCACACTGTACATCCCGGCTTCTCCTTGTGGACAATATCAGCATAGACCCTCACATGCTCCTCGAAGTTCTTCCTCGAGTAAGCAAGCCATTTCGGATAGTTATCCTTGTCATTTTCATCGGGAACAGCGCTAAGTCCCGTCTCAGCCTTGAACTTCCCCACGCATCTGTCGCAGTAACAGGGAGCAGTCGCCCAGTTCTCCCCATCCACCCAAAAACCGTCCCATCATATTCGCGTATGATCTCCACCATCTGCGCCGCCATATAGTCCCGTGTGTAGTCGGACATGGGGCAGGTCATGTTCGAGTTGTGTCCGTTTACGGTGCTGCCCCCTGTCCAGGAGCCGTGCTTATATTCGGACGGATCAACGCGCCCCCATTCATTGTGTCTCTCTATTGCCGCCACATCAAAAACTCCCGAATAGTGCATGACAAGCGGGATACCAAGCTCCCTTGTCGCATCCCTCCAGATGCGCAGACAGTCCTTCTTTAGATGAGGCGCTGTTACCCCCACCTTAGTCGGGTAGGAGGTATACCCGGCATGACCCTTGCAATCGCATTGCACAAAGTCGGGGCGTACCTTTATTAGCTGTTCTATAAGCCCCTCCTTCGTCAATCCGCTGCCCAGCTCCGTATCGGTGACGTTTGCGTGCATATCAAAGTGCAGACCAAAAAAGATGTTGTCGCGCCAGCTGCTATTACTCATACTAGAAGCTCCTTTACAATGTCTTACTTGTATATTAAAGCAAAAATGGAATAATAATGAAGCCTCTCAAAAATCGTGAAAGGCTTCATTATTATTCTGAAAACAAACAGCTACCTAGCCAAACCATCATTTATTTCTTTTAAGATAGGTTCGATCTTAGACTGCATAGAAGCAACCCACTCGTTCCAGTCCTTTTCTATGTCCTTAGACTCAACCACTAGCCGAATGATAGTATCATTAATCTCCTGAGCATACGAGCCGTACTTATCTTTTAGTTCGGATGAGAAAAATCTCAGGTCGTAATCAAGCATCTCTACAGAGGGATTGGATTTATCCTGTGCATTGATTAAGTTTTCAATTAAATTCTTAGTACCCTGCTTTACATCTTGATTGTAAAGCATTTCGTCAATACCTCCGGGAAGTATCGTGAGGGTTCTCAGCATATTGCCGCCCTCTCTTTTGGATACGGTTTTCAAAGAGCCGTCCCCATTACCCGCATCTATCCATTTCAGCTCATATCCACCGTCTGCTGTTGCTACCCAGTCAACACCCTCTATACCTATTGTGGTAAACCTTGCCCCTGCGTCTGTTGACAGCCAATCCATCATCGTCAGGATTCTATGCATTTTCTCGTCATCAACCTTTGGGCTGAATGCCGTCATTGTCCAGAATTCGCCGGGTTGCGAGACTGTCAGCTTACCGTTTTTATCGGCTACAGATATTAATACCGAAACATCTAAGGGATCTAAGCTTGTAATCTCTTTAAAGGTTTTGCTTACCATTAAAGCATTAAGATTTCCATAGGTGTTATTTTCATACAGTACACCTAATTGCCCGGTTGTATATTGCTCTATGGCTGTTCCGGCTTGCTGGCTGAAAAAGTCCTTGTAAAGGATTCCGTCATCATAGAGCTTTTTCATTTGCTTTATGCCTTCTAAGGTTTCTGGCAGTGCAGCACCCCATACATACTTTCCATCGACCTTTTTGTATGAACCGTAATATGGGCTATAAATTCCTAGGAGAAATCCGGAGGGCACATATGCACCGGTTGTATTAAACGGAATGGTCTTACCATTGAGCCCCGGATTTTTGTCCTTGAACTTATACAGCATATCGGTGAACTCATCTAGACTGTATATGAGCTTTCCGGTATCTCCGCCAATCGCCTCTATCCAATCCTTACGTACCAGATAGCTCATATAGTCCATCTTTTTATCTTCGTGACCGTTGATTTTGAGCTTAGGCCAACCGTATGCTGTCCCATCTAGTTTTAGTTTTTCAAATATGGTAAATATTTCGGAGAACCGCTTTAGTTCGGGATATGGATCATAACTCTCCGGCATCGCACGTAATACGCCTTGTTCAGCTAACTTTTTGTATTCTGCATACTTAAAGTTATACATCATAGTATCCGGCATATCCCCTGATGCAAACCAAGTACTTTGCTTTTCACCCCAGTTATCCCAGGTTACAGGATAATACTCAATCTTTACCTTGAAATTATCGTATATATACTTGGTGAAATCATCCTCCGCATGAGGATATACGGTTGCATAGGAAACAGTAAGCTCTTTATTCATGTCATATTCTGCTTGTGCAGGTTCATCCTGCGACTCGGTAGCCTGACTGGATGCCTTAGAGTTAGCATCAGCTTTACTCGATTGTGTGTCACCGGACGAACCGCAACCTACAAACATGCTTACTAAAAGCGAAAGAGCAAGTAAAATCGCAGCCATTTTCCTTTTTTTCATAAAAGATCCTCCTTTTTAT
>CAYSTR010000037.1:0-12313 GCA_964433745.1 uncultured Oscillospiraceae bacterium
TGACAGAAGCCTTGACAAACCGCTCAACAAATAGCTTTATGCTCTTTTTACCCTCGTCACTGACCGGAGAAGCACACTCTCTGCCTGAGCCGGTATTTAACCAGTTCTCTGCAAGGGATATGTCCCCCAGCGTGGCACTAAGCCCGATACGGCGCGGAACTGTCCCTGCAAGGCTCTGTAAACGTTCGAGCTGGCACAACACCTGTACCCCGCGCACGTCCCGCATAAAGTGGTGTACCTCGTCGATAATGACATACCTAAGATCGGAAAACAGCTTTAGACACGCCCCTCGCTTGTTTATCAGCAGGCTTTCAAGGGATTCGGGGGTAATCTGCAAAATCCCAGAGGGGTTCTTAATAAGCGCATTCTTCTTAGCCATGGAAGCATCGCCATGCCACTTGCACACCTTGATATTCGATTCAATAATAAGCTGCTCCAACCGCTTGAACTGGTCGTTTATGAGCGCTTTAAGAGGGCTTATATACAAAACTCCGACAGAGGATGACGGTCTGTTATAGAGTTCTGTGAGAACAGGCAGAAAAGCCGCTTCGGTCTTGCCGGAGGCTGTCCCGGACGAGAGCAGCAGGTTCTTGTCCGTGTCGAATATAACCTCACATGCGGCTACCTGTATCCCGCGCAGCTCTGTCCACTTGTTTAAGTAGATGAAGTCCTGTATAAACGGTGCTAATCTGGAAAATGCGTCACTCATAGCTCAAACCCCACAAAGTCGCTGTGAATATCCTCCTCCGAAAGCCCGCCCTTGGCAAGCGTAAAGCTGTTGTCTCCTAATATCTCTTTGGTGCTCTTGTGCGGATTCTGGTGCAGGATACCTACAAGCTCAATAAAATCCCTTATTATCTCTCGGGGTGTGATGTGCGTATCCGCACCCACACGGTTATACTCCACCTCCAGAAAGTAGATAAGCTCCTCATGAGAGAGTTTTGGCTCGTATTCATATAAAAGCGCATGAATGTCGCGCAGTTTCTCGACTAGGACGTACATCTCCTCCTGGTTTAGCATGGACAGCCGTATGATAGGTGCGGACATGTCCTTTATATCATCACTTGAAAAATGCCCCTCCGCCAGGCGTGAGCGCAGTGCCTCGTAGCTGAACAGCCCCTTATACCTGTCCTCCACGCACTGGGGGGTACAGCCCATGAGAAATCCGATGTTCCGGGCTTTGCCTTGCAGAACATCGTTGTACATGGTCAATAGCTTCTCATAGTTATTCTGACGCGTGACCGAGTGCGGGATTTTAAATATGTTAACAAGCTCGTCCACCATAACGAGTATGCCGCGGTAACCCGCACTGACCATAAACGACGCAAATATCTTCAGAAAATCGTACCATGTCTCATCCGTGACAATAAAATTTATATCAAGCTCGTCCTTGGCCTCCTTTTTGGACGTATACTCGCCGCGAAACCATTTTAGGACGTTGGATTTTGCCTCGCTGTTGTCCGCCTGATGCGCCCGCCAGTAGGCTATTACGGCTTTAGCAAACTCAAATCCGTTAACCATCCCCTCTAAGCTCCCGGTGACGGCAAATATGCGCTTCTCCACCTCCCTGCCAAACTCCTGACTGTCGGGTGGATATTCCGCCGCCGTGTCAGTTAGAATGCCTGATATCCATTTCTCCAGAATTAAGGGCAGTGCTCCGCCGTCCGGCTTGGATTTCACCGACATGTTGCGAATAAGCTCTTTGTATGTGGCAAGCCCCTGTCCCTTTGTCCCCGCAAACCGCCGTTCAGGGGAGAGGTCGGCGTCCGCCACGACAAACCCCTTGGCGGTAGCATAGTTTCGGATGGTCTGCAATAGGAAGCTCTTGCCGCTTCCGTACTTGCCGACGATAAAGCGAAAGGTCGCTCCTCCGTCCGAGATAATGTCAATATCGTGAAGTATGGCATTTATCTCCTGTGTGCGCCCTACAGTAATGTATTCAAGACCCACACGCGGCACAACACCGCCCTTTAAGGCGTTTATCACAATGTTGGCCATCCGCTTAGGTATGAGGTTGTCCATTAACAATCCACCGCTTTCGTTAAGAATTCTCTATATTCGTCATATATAATCACGCTGTCGTCTAGTTCAAGGATGGTGTCACCTATAATGTCCGCCGCTTTCTGGTTTATCTGGTCTGCCAGTACCTCCGGCATGATACCGCTTCTGAGGGCAATAACCTTTATATCGCTGTTCTGCAAGGCAAGCTTTAGTGCTTCAAGCTCTATGTCAGTCAGCGACCTCTTGAACACATCCCATACATCCACCGCATTTGTTATGGCTTCGGTGGATTTTTCTTCTATCTCCGGTACTTTGTCATAAGCCTGTTCGGGAACAATGAGCTTTTCCTGCGTAATTTTAGCTTCTGAACGAATAAGCTTTAGGTTATGGGTGTCCACCGACACGGTTCTGCGTGTATGGAGCGTGTAAAAATCGGTTACTGCCGTCTTAATAAAATTGGGCAGAGATATTCCAGCGGATAGAAGCTTTTTTATAAGCTTTGGGTCCAGATTATCGGGATTGGCACTTAGCTTATTCTTAAATCCTGTGACACTGCGCAGAGAGGATTCCATCTCTTTCATAATATAACCGATTAGCTGCTTACCTCTGTCGGTGAGAAGCGCTGTCTTGTATGTCCAGCGATTATTATTGCAAAAGTAAACCTCCTTTTCAGAGACGGCTATCTGACAGTCGGGCTGTCTTCTCGCAGGATAAAAAAGAGCGCGATTAAACGGTATCCATGTAGATTCCTTTGTTCCGGAGAAGAAGATTATATCCTCAAAGGTCTTCTTCTTTTTACTAAACTGCTCACGCAACCGCGACAGTATAAAAAAGAAGCACTTAACAATCAGCTTTTCTGTCTGTTCGCTCATAAAAATAGATTTTTTAATGTCGTACTTTGATATGCCGGAAAATATAAAAAAGCTGTCCTGCTCGCCGGAGGTATAAGCAAAAACGGACGGATAGAATAGCTGCAGCCTGTTTTCCTCGGCAAACGTCTTAAAGGGTACAGGAAGCTGATAGTACACATGATAATCTTTAAGCCACGGTGTTATATAGCGGTCTATGGAGGTGTCATACTGCCGAAAGGTCTGCCAGAAAGAAAAGAGCTTTTCTCGACCGTCATGTGCATCCTTTACGCCGATATTGTTAATCAGCTCATAGATATATATAAAGGCATACGAAAGCGAGGTGTTTTTTATATCGCCGAGTCTTACATGGGCTCGCCAAGTAAAGTATGTTCTTAACTGCTCATACCCCATGGTCTGATAGTAGGGATAGTAGCTGGAAAACGGCTCGTCTCTTTCGTAGTCGTCCTCATAGCTCTGCATAAAAAGCGCCTGATGATAAAATGCCTTTGCATTGTCACCGTTATAGTAGTTATTATCCCATGCTATCTGGCGCATGGAGTGAAACAGATCTTTTTTCTCGTTATCAGCACGGTTTATGGCTTGCGGAATAGGGACTGACTTGTCGGGCTTTCGTGGCGCAGCTATCTCAATCTCCGCAAACTCTGCCTGCGCAAATCTACTAAGCTCATCCTTGACCGGCGGCACATTGTGTGCGGCAGTCTCGTTTAGCCGCGTACGATCGGGAATGGATATGGGTTGATAGCTCTTTTGCTTATCCATCCGGCATTTAGTCCTCTCTTGTTGGTTTATATCTATATTGTATTACATTTGCTCCATAATAGCAAGAGCAAATTATCTGTTTTAATAAAATACCCTATCTTAACATTCTTTAGTCTTTTCTAGGAGACGTTGTTATTGCTCATATCACTAATGGAATGGTTATTGTGGTTAGCATGAGTATGGTACAGCTGCGTGGAAACCGAAAGTCTTTTTTTAGTAGAGAAGATAGATATGCTTGACAAATAGTAGGTTCTAGTGTATAATTGAAACATATGAGAATATTGCCTTGCAAGTTTAACACGATTTTTTAGGTATAGCTCACATAGAGGTGCACCTGTATGGCAATTCCAAAAATAGAATAACACTTGATGTGGGGGCGTAGCTCACCTGGGAGAGCGCTTGAATGGCATTCAAGAGGTAGTCGGTTCGATCCCGATCGTCTCCACCATATTACCGCATAAACGTAATGTTTATGCGGTTTTTTCTTTGTCTAAAGGAGTTTGTTACCTGTTCTCCCCCTATGATACACTGATAAACTGCTCACAGGCTACGGTTAGTTCGATGTCTAATCGGTAGTCTCTGTTCACCTTAACTGCTTTGATGAGGTGGCATGCAATCATCTTCTTTACGTCCAGCTCACTTTGTTCATACAGATTCGACCACGAAATGATGTCTGTGTATTCCTGACGCATTAACGTCATTCAATGTCTACGAATTGTTGATATCATTCACATGGCCAAGGATGGGCAGATTAACCTACCCCGAAAAAATGCAAAAGCCATCTGGGTCATTTCGGGAAAGAATAAAGATGACTTTGACCATTCTGTATGGCCAATTTGATTTTCTTTTTGGGCAGTACATAAGTACTTGTGTGTTCTACCAGAATTTCGAATGGCATGCCATTCGTTGGGTGGAAAAGTATGTCGTTACATTTATTAAACTAGCTTTGAAATTTGGTGAGCTGAAATAAAAAACAAGGTTGTAACCGTTAATGAAGTTATAACCTTGTCTCTGCAATATTGGCATTATCTTCTTCTAATTACCGAGGAGGAAGTGGACAAATTTCCTACTATGTTGGGAGTACGTTAAAACTAACGCCTAACTCCAGTTTTGCTACAGTCCAGCCAGTGCGGGACGAAAGGGATCAAACAGACGCAGGCGGGGTTGAGGATTACCGCAGTACTGCTCTGCCAGCAGTTTGGCACCAATAGCTGCAAACAAGATACCATTGGCACCATAACCCAGGCAATACATGAGTTGAGGTTGAGCATGGCTTCGTTTCGCTGCCGGTAGTTTTCTAGTTCTTTTTCCAAGAGTGCTACTGCCTTACCAGCAGCTTCAGCTTTTTCCTTTGCCTCTTTGTAGAGTTTGCTGAGCAAACCGGCATCCAGTTGACTTGTACCACGGATTACCTTAAGCGTCTCAGCCTCATAATCCTCTACCTCGGTATTTGCGGCTTTCAGCTGAGCCTTGGCTCGTAAGTGCTCTTTGCACTAGCTGCTCCTCAATCTCAGTCTGCCTTTTTGAAAGAAGCTCATCGGTAGGAATATCTTTGATTTGGCTAAAAACCCTGATGATAATTTCATCTACCATAGCGTCAAGCTTTTTTGCCGTGTATCCAGTCTGACCGTCACACTCGACAGGGTGGCGGGTTTTGTTGTAGCAGACATAGCGGATTTTCGGCGTAACGGTCACGCTACCGTCCTTGTTCTAATATTTCTTGCCGTTTGTGGTCAGCACAAGCTGTGCGCCGCACTGCGGATTTTATCTATTGTGACTACCTCCTGCAACTTGGTAGGTTTACCTGTATCAGATCTCACCTCAAAGGTAAAGAACCGTCCCCTGTAACAACAGCGGATGTCGGGAATGCCCTCTGTTCCAAATTGCCCGCCGTGTTCTTTTCAGCAGAAGCATTCGGGCAGTGCTTTCAAGTACCGCATAATTGCAGCGGTTATCGTTTTCTCTAACATAAAGCCCTCCATAATTTTACGTTATAGACAGGTAAACTACACCCTCTTATATATTTTCTTTATTTTTAAGCTGTATGTGATAAAATGATATGAACCGATAAAAAGAGAAGCTCGAGCCTAGATATGGTATAATGAGTTCACCACAACACATTAGCCATAAAGGAGAGCTTCTCATGAATATGATAACGAAAAAGGCATAGTCACGTAAAGCAGTAGTTAAGTTGGCACAAAGAAAGGGAAAAGCTATGCCAGTCAAAAGTATGGGGTAAGCTTGTCAAGCGTAAAACGATGGTGTAAACGATACGACGGAACATTAGAATTCTTGATAGAACGGTTACATAGACCTATGAATCATCCCAAGCATCATACAGCCGATGAGGAAGAGATGATCAGAAATGCATTTAAGACCAAGTTATTTCGATATGGGTGGGGCGGTGTGTATAAATAAGTGATTGGAAAAGGATACACCCGAAGCTATAGCGGGATAATACATTCTGCTCGAACGATACATTTAGTTGGCAATGCTGAAGAAAAGAAGCCTCCGAGGAAGCATGACAGACGATACTCGGAGTTGCTTGTACTTTGGGGGAAAAGGTACAGATTGATGTCAAGGAAGTCCCATACAACTTCTTTACTCTTTTTTCGTCTCTATGGTTCACATTATTTGACGACACAGATATAGCTTATAAAAAATTTTAAATTAGTATTGACAATTATTGTTTATCTTGCTATACTGTAGGTAACCTATTCTACAGGAGAACAATGGTACTGTATACAAATTATTCATAACCGGAAAGGCGGAATTGAATCAAGATATAACTCAATATCTCTGATTTCGATGTATGAAATATAAACCTGATTGGGAAAATACTAAACGCCGATATGAGGCATGGTGGCATGGAGAACCGACAGCTAAAGCATATGTACAGATTTTTGCACCTAAGCAGAACCGTATACCCCGCCCAAAAGCACCACTTGATATGAGGGAACGCTTTACAAATATTGATTATATATTTGAAAGCACACTAAATTATTTTGAGAATACATATTTTCTAGGAGAGGCATTCCCGTGCTTCTGGCCTAACCTAGGACCGGATTTTCTGGCGGCACTGGCGGGTTGTGAGCTTGAATTCGGAGACGGCACATCATGGTCTATACCGTTTGCTAAGTCGCTTGACGAGGTTGACTTTAAGTTTGATGAAAAAAATCCCTACTGGAAGATAATGGCAGAGCTGTCAGAGGAGGTTGCAAAAAATGCCCCCGGACAGTATGTGTACGGCGTAACCGATCTTCATCCGTCTCTTGATGTACTGGCAGCAGTACGCGGAGGAGAGAACCTCTGCCTTGACATGATAGAGGAGCCACAATCTGTTCAGTCTGCACTGCAAAGAGCGACAGGTCTTTTTGAAACTGCATTTGAAAAGCTTTATAATATAGGAAAGAAATACCAACCGGACGGTTCTACTACTACATTGCAGGTCTGGAGCCCTGATAAATATTTTATCAACTGCTGTGATTTCATTTATATGATCTCAACACCCATGTTTGATTCATTTGCAAAACCGGTTGTATCAAGAGAGCTTGAGTTCTTGGATTCATCAATATTTCATGTGGATGGAATCGGATCACTCAACCATCTAGACAGTATCCTTACGCTTGATAAACTAAAGGCTGTGCAGTGGGTGTATGGGGACGGCCAGCCTTCGGCAAAGCATTGGATTTCTGTATTCAAGAAGATCCAACAGGCTGGTAAGCTTGTCTATACATACGGGCCGCCGGAGGATTTACCGGAGATTTTAAAGGAGGTGGATAAGTCCAGATTCCTTTATTGCACATGGTGCGACAGTAAGGGAGAAGCGGAGGATCTCTTGCGTATTACATAAGGTAGGGGTGGTTAAAGGCATATGAACGATCAATTTGTAGGGGAAGCGCTAAGAAAGATCAATTTATATGAAGTGCTGGCTGAAAAGCTGGAGGAAATGATTATAAATGATCCGTTGCTTATGGGGGAAAAACTTCCTGCCGAGCAGATTATCGCGGATAATTACGGCGTCAGCCGCAATGTCGTCCGAGAGGCCTTGAAGATTCTCAAGGAACGCGGGCTGGTAGAGCTCAAAAACGGCGAGGGGGCTTTTATAGTAAAACCTAAGCCGCAGATATTTACTAAGATGATAAACCGAATGATGCTTCTCAGCGATGTGGATTTCTCTGATATTTACGAAATACGTTTCCCATTAGAGCGCGAGACCGCATCGCTTGCTGCAAAGAATATTACCCAAGAGGAGCTTTTACATCTTAGGAATCTCTGTACACAAATGAGAAATCTTAGTGACGACAGCGATGAATGGGCAAGACTTGATCTTGAGTTTCATTTAAGCATTGCAAGAGCCACGAAAAATCCTTTGTTTTATCTTTTGCTAAAACCATTTACTGATTCATTGCTTGTTATCTTTTCAAAGTCTCTCTCAATTTCTGGTGCTAAGAGCGAGGGTATAAAGGGGCACGAACAACTGCTTGAGGCAATCTCAAACAAAGAACCGGAAAAAGCCCGTAGTCTTATGCACGAGCATCTTACCAGTTCGCAGAAAACCATTCATAAGTACAGTGAAACGCTTTTAGAGGAGCATATCTAAAAGTATCAATATAGATTAAAAAAGGCAGAGCAATCTGAACCTTTAATTTAGTGTTCTCTTTTTTGCATAGATACCTCAATAAATAAAGGAGGAAACCCGTGGCTGTATTTAAAGCATCAACGCAGAAACTGGAATCTATAGACAAACCATGCAATGGAAAAGGAACCATCACAGTCAGCCACTGTGTGCCGGAACAGGAGCTAAGCCCATACGGAAAGCTCTTAGGAAAGGCAGTGTTAGCCCCAAGCTCCGAGATCGGGTATCACATTCATAGTTGTGAAATGGAGCTATACTATATTCTCTCTGGAAAAGGGAGATATAACGATAATGGAACAGTCGTGACGGTGGAAGCAGGGGATACCACAATAACCCATTCCGGACAAGGGCACGGACTTATTAATTTAGAGAATTCACCGCTAGAATTTATTGCAGTTATCCTAAAGGAGGATGCATAGTGGTTACTGATAGAATAAGAAATGCCAAGCTTTACTATGGACTGGGTGCGGATATAGAGAAGGCACTGCTCTTTTTGAGCGAAACGCCCTTTAGCCCAGATTTGCACGGTAATCATGCCATTGACGGTGACAGGATATACTATCTGGTTCGCGACATGCACCTAAAACTACCGGAAGAAGCAGAATTCGAGGGGCACAGGAAATACATAGACATCCATTACGTAGCAGACGGACATGAGGTGATCTCATGGGGCGGTATTTCTGATTTTAACGAGCTTCGGTATGATGAAGCTAAGGATAAGGCGGATTATTCCGGTACCGGTACGGATGTGCTGCTGCAAAAGGGAAGCTTCATGATATGTTATCCAGAGGATATCCATAAGCCCTGTGTATCCCCAGACGGTGAAAAAGGCTCTCTGCTTAAGGTGGTTGTTAAGATTTTAATTAGCGAATAAACATGCTCGTTTTTATGAAAGGTGGGACAAAGGCAAACCTCCTCACATTACTGAGACGGTTTTCTGCCGTAATTATGAAGATTGTTGATATAAGATCCTTTATCGTTCATTCTCACAAGGACAACTGGGTATTTACAAAAGTGTATACAGATGAGGGGATAACCGGCTTGGGTGAAAGCTCGGTGGAGGGACGCGAAACCTCCGTCATAGCGGCAATCGACCAGCTAAAACCCTATCTCATCGGATTAGATCCATTTGATTCAGAGAAGCACCACTATAATATGTTCCGAGATGCCTACTGGGGATCAGGCGCAATCCTGTGCGGGGCACTCAGTGCAATCGACGGAGCGCTGTGGGATATCAAGGGAAAGGCGCTGGGCGTTCCTGTTTATCAGCTTTTGGGCGGGGTGTTTCGCAAAAAGGTGCGTCTATACGCCAATCGGTGGTTCTTTGGCGCAAACTCTCCGGAGGAACTGGCGGAAAAGGCCATAGACATAGTGGAAAAGGGCTTTACTGCATTGAAATGGGATCCCTTTGGAAAGGCCGAACGTGAGATTAGCCTTAGTCAAATGAAAAACTGTATGGCGGAGATTGAGGCGGTATACAAAGCAGTCGGGGATCGTGCCACCATCATTATAGAGGGTCACGGACGGTTCAATGTCAGCACCGCTATAACCATTGCAAACGAATTAAAACCCTTTAAACCCATGTTTTTCGAGGAGCCTATAATGCCCGAGAATATTGATGCGTTAGCAGAGGTAAGGGCTAAGTCTCCTGTACCCATAGCGGCGGGTGAACGGTTTTATTCCCTATATGATTTCCGCTATGCTATCGACAAAAAGGCTGTGGACTTTATTCAGCCAGATCTGCGCGTTACAGGCGGCATAACAGAGACAAAGAAGATAGCATCAATAGCCGAGGGCAGCTTCATTCAGGTAGCTCCCCACAACATACACGGACTTGTGGGAACGGCAATGTCCATGCACATCATGACGACAATCCCTAATGGCTCGATTCTGGAATACAGTGTTGAGGATGTACCGTGGAAAAAAGAGATTTTCGACAATCTATTCCCGGCGGAAAAAGGCTATCTTACACTGCCTGACCGTCCGGGTCTCGGTATCGAGCTAGACGAGCAGGCGGCTCTTAGATATCCTCACAAGCCTATGTCCTTAATTGATCTCATGTTTGAGAATACCTAATAATATGAAAGGCGGGTACAAAGCAAGGCAGCATTTTACGATTATTGCCTGCTTATTACTATGGCATATTATGATGTGTTTGGTCATACCGATCCGAAGCGCATGTTTAATAAAGACGTTTACGGTATCGGTTATAACGAGGAGCGTTCTTCCTTTAGAAAGATAAAGCTAGGTATTATAGGCGTTGGCGGTGTGGCACAATCGAAGTATCTGCCGGCTATAAACCGTCTGCGTACCCTGTGGGAACCGGTTGAGGTGACTGCCTATGCCACACGCAACCGTGCACAGCTTGAAAAGGTTCAGTCCATATATGGCGGCAGCGCCTACACCGATTACCGTGATATGCTTAATAACGAGGAGCTGGACGGAGTGCTGGTGTGCTCGGCGAATGATGTACATATGGAGCATGTTCTGGCATGTCTTGAGAAGAGGCTGGGTGTAATGGTGGAAAAACCCATCTCATGCTCGTTAAAAGAAGCAAAGCTCATGTGTGATGCGGCACAAAAGCACAATTGTCTCCTAATGACCGTAGCAAACAAGCGCTACTCCCCTCCCTATTACCGTGCCAGACAGGCAGTTCTTGAGGGGGCGGTGCAAAACCCGGCAATGATGAGCGGAAAGTTCAATCTGGGTTATGATTATGTGGACATTCTGGAGGGGGGTACGGTGCATCTCTTTGACATTACCCGCTATCTCATGGGGGATGTAAAGACCATCACCGCAACTGCTACGAGAAAATATGACTTTAACCAAACTGGCTATCCCTTTGATAACGGTGTTTCTATTTTGGAGTTTGACTCCGGTGCTGTGGGTACGGTGTATACCTCGGCCAGTGCCCTTAGTCTCAAGCCGTGGGAGAGGGTGGAGGTATATGCGAAAAAGGCGTGGCTTTCTGTAGAGGATCAACAAAAATTAATTATCTATGACGAGGAAGAGGGGCCTACAAAGTCATTTGAACCTGTATTTCCCAATACACTGCTGTTTGATGAGGAATTCGGCGGTTTCGCCCCCATGATAAAGGATTTTGCCGATTGCTTAAGAGACGGCAGCATTCCGATGGTAACAGGTGTGGACGGGTTAAAGGCGTACGAACTGGTGGCAGCTTTCCATATCTCTGTAATGACCGGCGAAAAGGTAAAGCTTCCCCTTGATAATGATTATGCCGACAGTCTTATAAGTAAAATATTTTCAAAATAGGAGAGATTTTTGTGTCCAGAAATATAGAATCCTTGAAACAAAGAGTTCTAACCGCTACAAAACAAACGGGTATTCTCCCTTGTATAAAGCTTCACAATAAGGGCGATTATCTGGCTTTCGCAAAAGCTATGTATGACGGCGGGGCGCGCGTTATCGAGGTTACCATGACCACCCCCGGAGTACTGGAGGCTATAGAAACAATCTCCTCCCATTTCGGCGATAAGCTATATGTAGCGGCAGGAACAGTGCTAGATCCCACCTCCGCACGTGAGGTCATTCTGCATGGCGGCTCCCTAATTGTAAACCCTTGTGTGATCCCTGATGTCATTGATCTGGCTAACCGGTACTGTGTACCTGTGTATTCGGGTGCGTTTACCGCTACAGAATGCTTTAATGCAATGAGTGCGGGAGCTACGATGGTAAAAATATTCCCAGGAAAGCTAGGCGGAGCGGAGTATATGACCAATCTCAAGATGGTGTTTCCTGAGCTTGACTTGATTCCCTCGGGTGGCATAAATCTCGATAACTGTGCAGAATTTATCCGTGCAGGGGCTTCTGCAGTATCGGGTGCAAGGGTGTTCATGGATATGGACATGGTGGAAAAAGAGGGTATGGGTTGGATAACAAGACAGGTAGAAAGGTTTATCGAAAAAATAAATCAGGCAAAAGAAAATCTACCAGATCTTCCATAACAGCAAATCTACTATAAGCTGGTGAAATTCATGAGAACTGCATGGTTATCATATCCGTTGAGCCTGACAGCGCCGAG
>CAYSTR010000038.1:0-12252 GCA_964433745.1 uncultured Oscillospiraceae bacterium
AGGCGTTTACGGTGCAAGAAATCTAGGTGCTCATATGAAGCGTTATCTTTCTGAGCATCCGGTTTATATTCATAAAAACAGCGCCATAGCAGGTGCGTGGAGCGGACTTATTCCCGGAGTGGGTAGTTGGAGATATGAAGACAGACCGCATCACCTATATCCGCTTTTTCAAGAATACAATATTGTATTTCACGGCGTTGGAATCATGAATCATCTATGTCCGGATTTAAACATCGGGCTAAAGCTCGGATATCCGGGGCTATTGCAAAAGGTTCGTTATTATCGAGAGAAGAATAAGCCAGAGGATACCTCCTTTTATGATATGGAGGAAGCATTCCTTGAGGGACTGATGGACTTCATTTTGCGACATGCAAAAGAAGCTGAACTAATGGCAGCTAAAGAACAGGACTCGTCTGTCAAAGAAAATTTAATAGAGATTTCACGTATTAACTATAACCTCCTTAAACGAGAACCGCAAACACTGCGTGAGGCCATACAGTTTATAGGATGGTTTCAGGTTACCGACAGAATGATTCAGTTTGGCGGCGCGTTAGGGCAGTTAGATGAAATGCTGCTTCCATATTACATCACCGATAAGGACAGCGGATTGTTATGTAGCGATGACATGGCAATCTGGTACATCGCAAGCCTTTTGTATAACGATACACATTATTCCCAGATATGCGGACAGGATGCGGCGGGCAGAGACCTTACCTCGGAAATGTCCTATCTAATTGTTGAAGCTATACATCTGCTTAAAATCCCAACTAATATCGCATATAGAATGCATGAAAACACCGATAAAAAGCTGTTTCGCAGAACGCTTGACTATCTATTTGAGGATGGAACATGTGTCGCATATTCTCTATCCGGAGGGCTGGATAAAGGATTTGCTAAAAGCGGATACCCATTGGGTCTGGCAAGGATGAGAATAAAAGCGGGTTGTAACTGGACCGCCCTTCCGGGAATCGAATATCCGCATCAGGATGTAAAGCGTCTGTGTCTTGCTAAACCGCTTATTCTTGCCTTGAGGGATATGGTGTATAACCTGGGTCAGGAAAACAGTATAGATAATCTGTGGAAGCATTATGTAGAACGTTTATCTGAAAGCGTAGATATAATCAAACAGGCAATCGATTGGCATCTAAGCCATCAGGCAGCCAATGTCCCGGAAATAGTTCTCAATCTTTTTTGTCATGGAACAATTGAAAGAGGCTTAGACGCTTCAAATGGCGGTGTTGATATTTATGATATTGCCTGTGACGGAGTAGGTCTGGCTACCGCAGCCGATTCATTTACTGCGATTCAAGCATGGGTCGTTGAAAAGAAAAAGCTAGACTGGGAAGCACTGTTAAGATGTCTTGATGAGAACTATCAAGGGAATGAAAACATTCGATTAATGCTCACAAACATCGAGCATTACGGTTTAGGTGACGGCTTGGGTGATTATTGGGCAAAGCGCATAAGTGAAGAGTTTGTACACCTTGTGCTGGATACCCCAACACATAATGGCTACAAAGTAATTCCTGGATTGTTTTCACACGCTAACGTAGATGATATGGGAAGAAACCTGCCTGCAACCCCCAATGGTCGTTTTAGTGGATTTCCCATTTCGCACAGCTCAAATCCCGATCCCGATATTAAATCATTGGGGAGCGGGGCTATTACCGCAAAAGCAAATGCAGTAGCCAATACACAACCCGGTCATGGAAATTCAGCCCCTTTACAGCTTGATATTGATCAAGGGCTTGCTATGGAAGCGGGCGGTATTGATTGTGTTGAAGCGGTCATACATCAGCACAACAAAGCGGGAGGGACATTGATTAATATAAACATAATGTCAAAGGACAAGATTATTGAAGCTTACAATGACCCCTCTAAACATCGTGATCTGGTGGTTCGGTGCAGCGGCTACAGCAGCTTTTTTCATAGCCTTACAGACAACCACAAAAAAAGGATCGTAGGAAGGCTGTTACAATCTAATTAATATTAAGTTTAATGGAGAAATGAAATGTATATAGGTGCTGCATACTATCCGGAGCATTGGAACGAAGAGAGATGGGAACAGGATGCTATCTTGATGAAAGAGGCCCATTTCAATGTCATTAGAATTGCTGAATTTGCATGGTGTAAAATTGAACCCCATGAGGGTGTGTTTGACTTTCTTTGGTTGGATAAGGTTGTAAGCCTCTTTCAAAAATATGGTATTGGAGTTGTAATGTGTACCCCTACCGCTGCTCCGCCTAAATGGTTATGTAATAAATATGATTTTTATCCGAGGGATGAATGTGGTCACACAAGAGGATTCGGGAGCCGCAGACATTGCTGTTACAACAATGAGGACTATATCCGGCATTCGAGAATTGTTGTGGAAAAAATGGCACAGCACTTTGCAAAACATGAAAATATCGTGGCATGGCAGATTGACAATGAGTTCGGAGTACACAGCACAATTCGTTGTTATTGTGATAACTGTCAATCTAAATTTCGTGAATGGCTGAAAGAGCATTACAGCGATATTGAAACATTAAACAAAGCAATGGGCACTATATTCTGGTCCCAGTGCTATAATGACTTTCATGAAGTGGATCTTCCCCGCCATACGGTTGTTTCTGCGGAATGTACTAATCCTCATAATCCAAGCTTAGCGCTTAGCTTTGATCGGTTCTCTTCAGACAGTGCTATCCGTTATCTGAATATGCAGGTAGAGATTCTTCGTAACAATGTATCTGTTCCGATTACCAACAATTTGATGGGGCATTTTGATCAGGTCGATTATTTTAAACTAGCTAAGGAAATAGATTTTGTTTGCTGGGACAACTACCCAGGTGTCGCTGACGGGGATAGTAACTATGTTAACTCAATGGCGCATGATTTAATGTACGGATTAAAACAAAAGCCGATTTGGGTTATGGAACAAAAAAGCGGTCCTTGCGGTTGGAACACCATATCTACAACACCCAATCCCGGACAGCTTATGCTCTGGACAGACCAAGCGGTGGCACATAGTGCCGAGGGTATTGTCTATTTTCGTTGGAGAGCATGTTTATTTGGTACAGAAATGTATTGGTATGGGGTGTTAGACCATGACGGTAAACCGCGAAGAAGGTATTATGAACTAAAAGAAACTGCACAAAGGCTTCATAAATTAGAACCGGTTCTGAAAAACAGCAAGAGGAAGACCGATATAGGAATTATAAAATGCTACAGCAATTTATGGAGCAATCAATTGCAAAACCATAACCCGGAATTTAATTATACCTGGTTTCAAATTCTTTTTTACACAGCTGTTCAAAAGAACAGAAAGCAGACAGAGATTATTTCACTTGATAGCGATTTTAACGCATACAAGATGATTATCATACCTGCATTGAACATACTGACAAGGGAAACCGCTGAAAAAATCAGAAATTATGTACAAGGTGGCGGCAAGGTTATAGTTACATTTAGAAGCGGTACCAAGGATGAAAACAACAATATGACTGAGCTTACACTTCCCGGTTACTTTAGTGATATGTGCGGTCTTGAGCTTGAGGAATTTGATAGTATTGTGAAGGATAATCCGACAATTGTATCGGGAATGTTCGGAGATGGGTACACAGCAAAATGCTGGTGTGATGTAATCCGCACAAGCACGGCTGAAACAATAGCCTCATATCAAAATAAATTCTATAGCGGAAAACCGGCTGTCACAAAAAACCAATACGGTAAGGGCGTCGCTTATTATGTCGGATGTGATCTGGACGATGAAGGTCTTTATCAGCTGATTGGATACATTCTAGATAAAGAGCATCTAAAAGATTCAATATTCGAGTGTAAGGACAACGTTGAAATAGTTTGCCGCGAAGGGGATGATATGGTATACTATTCCGTGATGAACTTTTCAAATGAAAAAACTAGCATACACTTCGATGGAGTTCTGCAAGATCTTTTAAATGGTGAGGTATACCGAGATTCTATGGAATTAGAGCCTTATGCATCGATGTGGTTACAGCTGTTGGAGAGTTAACTCGAAGAATTTATGCGTAGATGATAGACGCTGTTCTGAGGGACACAAGCGGAGATTTAATCGGTCACAAATATGTCCGCTTATACAGAATGGAGTGATTTTTAAAGTATGAGTTTTTTTGTTGATTTTTTTAACAAGAAAAATGCAAGCATTGATGTCGTTTCCTTTTATAATAGAAAATGGAAAAGTTTTTCAATGAAGTTTCATTCTCATAGCAGAATAGAAATTATGTACATAAAGCATGGGAGATGTACCGTTGAAATACCTAAGCAATCCTATCGTCTGCGTGAGCGTCAGGTAATCATTTTAGATGCGAATCTTCCCCATAGATTAATTGTTGAGGATAACTGTCATATTCAAAATGTTGAGCTTGGATATGTAGGCAACGACTGTTGCCTTAAAAGCGGAGACTTTGCATTTAAATCGGGGATTTGCAACCAATATGCTAATGGAGTAATTGTTCTTCACGATACAAAATTTGTCGATAGCATCATTACCGGACTACTAAATGAATTGTTTGCCTCTAATAAAATATTAATAAATCTCTACTTAAAGCTGTTGCTTTATAAGCTGGATGAGATTATTATTAGCGAGCACAACGACAGCTCTCAGTGTAACTATGTGGAAAAGGTCATTGAATACATTAATGATAACTACAGTGAAAACTTTACCATGGACGATATTGCAAAGCATCTCTGCTTGAGTAAGGTATATATTCACAAACTCTTTAAACAAAAAATGGGTAAAACCATTATTGGGTACGCTACAGATATTAGAATCAATAAAGCTAAGGAGCTTTTAACCTCAACCGATATTCCTATCATTGATATATGCTTTCAAGTGGGCATAAACAGCAGGCAATATTTTTCCAGCGTTTTTAAGAATGTAACTGGCATGAGCCCAAAACTCTATAAGCAGGCTATGAACAATAAATATCAATTCGACGATAGGACAGGGTTCGATGTTGTATATTCTAATGACTTTATGAGAGGTTAACGCTCTACTAGAAAGGAACATGGAAACATGGATTCAAGACAACGGCTGATGGATGCAGTTGAACGAAAACCCATCGATCGTGTACCAGCTGATTTCCAAGCGGTTTCTGAGGCTATTGATAAGCTAAAACGGTATTTTAAAACAGAAAACTACGAGGATATTCTAAAAAGCCTATCAATAGATACGCGTTGGATTTATCCGGCTTCATTAGTTCCCGTAAGGACTACAGCGGATGGCTGTTTTTTCGGATTTGGCGGCAGTAAGAGTAAGCTTATTAAAAATGAGCATGGAACCCATTTAGAAATTGTTAAGTATAGTTTAGATGACATTACCGCCGAAAGTGACATAGATGAAAGACTATTGCTTCAGCCAATGAGCGACTTTGATTTCACTAATATCTCTAAGCAATGTGAAGAGTATGCTGAGTATGGGAAGATAGCCGGTGCAATGAGTGTATTCTACTATCTTACGCTTGTACGTAACATGGAGGATGTCCTCATTGATATGGCATTGAATCCGGAATTGGTGTACTGTATCGTTAAAAGAATCGCCGACTGGCACTATGAATATCACAAAAACATTTTGGAAGCAGGAAACGGTAATATCGAAATAATCCAAATTGCAGACGACTTTGCAACACAGCAGGATCTGCTTATCAGTACCGATATGTTCCGCACATTCTTTAAGGATGAGCTAAAAAGGTACGTAAAGCTCTGTAAATCATACGGTGCAAAGGTAATGTTTCACTGCTGCGGATCTGCGTATAAAATTGTTTCTGAGCTTGTGGATATAGGTGTTGATATTCTGGATCCTATTCAAACAAAAGCGGTAAATATGGAGCCGGAGAAACTAAAAAAAGAATTTGGCAATGTACTTTCGTTTCACGGTGGAGTAGATGGTCAGGAGACCTTGCCATATGGAACTCCCGATGCAGTACGCAGAGAAGCGCGCCATCTTGTAAATATACTAGGAAGAGGAGGCGGCTACATTCTAGGTTCTTGTCATTTGATTCAAGCCGATGTTCCGGTTGAAAATATTCTTGCATTATTCGATTTAGAAAATCGATAAAAAACATAAAATGATAGGATACTTTACATCCTGATATCTATAGTATATAAAAATGGTATCCTTGAAGTGAATTATTTGTTATAATGTATATAAATCAAAATGTGGAGGTAAAGGAATGTTCAGAAAAAATTATCTAAAAGCAACTATTATTCCATTGGTATTGGTCATGATTATGATTATGACGTCATGCAGTTCCGGTAGTTCAGGTACTAGCAGTATCGCAGCTTCATCTGACAGCAATACAAGCCAAGCACAAAGCAGCAGCGCAGCAGAAGTGTCTTCTGAGCCTGTAAAGGAAGAGGCCAGCGGAAACGTGATTGTATGGACATATGACAGAGCCCTTCCGGAATCTTCTGCTGGTTTTTCTTCCCTTTTCCCCAATGTCACACTGGATGTGCAGGTTGTACCGCAGTTTGACACAAAGCTTAAGCAAGCTCTGACAACAGGAGTAAACATTCCAGATGTTGTCAATATTGAAGCATCTACATATGGTTTCTATGCAAACAGCCCTCTAATGGAGAATCTCAGTGCTGCACCGTTTAGTGCCGACGAAGAGCTGGGGGGTAAGCTGATACAGTTCTGGTGGGACAGCGGAAAGTCAAATGCAGGTGAAATGAAGATTATTCCCAATGCCCCTGGAATGGGTGCAACCTACTATCGCCGCGATGTAGCAAAGAAGGCTTTTGGAACTGATAATCCGGAAGAATTAGAGAAGCTTTTACCCGACTTAAATTCCATTCTTACTAATGCACAAAAGGTAAAGGATGCAACCAATGGCGAAGCATCTATTTTGTTTGGAGCAGATTTCTTATTCCAGATGGCTTTGGGACAGCAGGGTGTTGCGTTTGTTGACGTTAATACAATGGAGTTTGATGCAAACCGTCTAGTAGAGCCGTTTGAGCTGGCTTTAAAGGCAGTCGAGGCAGGGATTCCTGCAACTAGTGTAAACTTTGCAGAGGATATGAAGGCCGGAAAGGTATTGATGTACAACGATGGCAGCTGGGGTGAAGCGTATACCATCAGAGCTATAACCGGTGCAGACGATAAAGGAGTTCCCCTGCAAGAAGGTCAATGGGGTGTTATGAATACACCCGGCGGAAATATCAATAAGGGCGGCAACGGGTTTTCGATTCCTGTCGGTGCAAAAAACAAGACGGCTGCTTGGGAATACATAAAGTACATGACAACAAACGAAGAAGTTCAGCTCAACATTATGAAGAATTCTGGTGTTTACCCGGCGTTGATTGCTGTTCAAAGCGATACATTTATGCAAGAAGAGGTATCCTTCTTTGCAGGACAAAAGGCAAGGCTAAAGTATGCTGAATGTGCAAAGAACATTATTATCACTCCTGTAACTCCTTTTGATAGTGCTGTCAATAATATTTTCAATAAATATGTCGGACAGGTGCTGAACAAAGAAATTACAATGGAAGATGGTATCAAGAGCATTTGCGACGAGCTTTCTAAAGAAGTTATGCTCAAGATTATTCCTTTAAAATAGGATACTGGCGGCTCACAGTTTGATAGATACATACTTTGTGTCAAATGGTAAGGTGTTGCCAGTAGGGATTGATTTACAAGGTATTTACTATATTGAGTAAATACCTTGTAAACAATTATAGTGATTGAATTAAGGTAAGATTAATTTAGTTATTTTAAAGGAGTGTGTGAGTTGAAACAGTCAAGCTTCAAAAAGGTGAAAAAAAGGTCCATCAAGGCCAGAAATATATTGCCGTATATTTACATATTACCTTTCTTTTTCGCTTATATACTGTTTACTCTTTATCCTACCATCTATGGAATGAACATCAGCTTCCATCAATGGGACGGTATCGGAGAAAAGGTTTTTGTAGGACTAGATAACTATATAAGCGCATTAACAAACCCATTTTTCTATGGTCCTCTTAAAACATCTATGTTTTTAATGATCACAGCACCCATTACTACAGCTATTGCTTTGATCATTGCAGTTACCTTGAACAACAAAGCGGTAAAGTTCAGCGGCTTTTATAAGACTGTTTTGTTTTTACCGTACATTACGATGCCGGTAGCGATAGCTCTTTTGTTTAAGTTTTTGCTTAATGATAACGGAGTAATTAATTCTATTTTACTAAACTTGGGTTTAGTAAAGGAGGCAATTTCTTGGCTGAATGATCCCAAATGGGTTATATTTAACCTAAATTTGGTTATTATCTGGAGATATTCCGGCTACCATATGATTATCTATTTAGGCGGACTTCAATCCCTTGATCCTGTTATATATGAAGCTGCTACCATTGACGGAGCTAATTCTTTTCAAAGCTTTACGAGAATTACCCTGCCGCTTATGATTCCCTTTATTACCTTTTTGTCCCTAACAAGTATCACAGGTTCGCTGGGCTTGTTTGACGAGCCGATGATGCTGTACGGCAGCTCCGGAGGACCTGGAGGAGCAGCGCAGACAATGGGAATGTATATTTACAATAATATCTTTACTAATTCCAGATGGGGATATGGTACGGCGGTTTCGGGCATTGTGTTTTTGATAAGTATAGCTTTATCGTTTATTGTTTATAAAATAAAAGAAAGACTGGAAAGATAGGAGGGTTTAGTATGAGGAAAAAGGTCAGCGCGGTTTTTTTGAATTTGTTCATGGTTTTTGCTGCGGTTACGTGTATCTTACCTTTTTGGTGGGTATTTGTAATGTCTACATTTCCGGCAGCAGAGCAGATTAGTACACCTCCTATGATTCCTAAGCAATACTTTCTAGTTAACTTAAAAATGCTTTTTGACACTATTGATGTGGGAAGAACATTTCTAAACAGCTTGTTTTTAGCGTCAATAAGAACCCTGCTAACCGTAGGATTTTCATCCCTTTCAGGTTTTTCATATGCAAAATACCAATTTAAGGGCAAGAACATATTTTTTATGGCAACATTGATTACGATGTTTGTTCCCTCACAATTAGCATGGATTGGTCAAATTAAGCAATATCAAAGCTGGGGAATACTTAATACCTACTATCCAATTATCCTAGGTTCTATGGGTTCTGCATTTGGAATTATTGTTTTAAGAGGGTATATTGAACGCGGTGTTTCTGATTCTATCCTTGATGCCGCGCGAATAGATGGTTCGAGTGAATTCGGTCTTTACTGGCGAATGACGCTGCCGTTAATTAAACCGGCGCTTGCGTCAATAGGTATTCTATCATTTATTAGTTCTTGGAATGATTATTCCGGTATATTGGTTTTAATTTATTCACCGGAAAAATACACCCTACCTCTGGCAATGAACATACTACAAAGTGCAATGTGGAATAATATCGCAGCTCAATCTATCGGAATTATTCTTTCACTGTTTCCCATTATGACTGTATACTTCTCGGCATCGAGACAATTTATTGCAGCCTTAACAGCCGGTGCAGTAAAGGAATAGCAGACCTTTATTATCTTAAAAGGCAGGGATTTTTGCTTGACTGATGAATTTAAATTTGCAGAGGATATATGCGCTCATGCGGGGGAAGATTACTCTAAACACTACGGTGCTATGGGAGTTCCGATTTTTCAAACCTCTCTTTTTGTTCAAGGCGAGAATGTAAATGAAGGATTCATCTATTCCAGAGTTGATAATCCTACAACCCGCATTGTTGAGGAAAAGATTGCACTGCTTGAAAAGGGAGACAGGGCCCTCTGCTTTGCATCCGGTATGGCAGCAATCAGTACAGCTATTATCAGCTGTGTAAAGTCTAATGACCATATAATAATGGTCAAAAACTCATATTCTCCGACAAAGCACTTCACCGAATATATGAGCAAATTTGGGATTGAAGTGACATTTGTAGACGGAGATGAGGTTTCTTGCTTTGAAAATGCCTTGAAAGAAAACACCTCATTGATTTATCTTGAAAGCCCAAGCACCTTCGTAATGAGGCTGCAGCCTCTTGCCGAGGTTGCACATCTAGCAAAGTCAAAGGGAATAAGAACAATTGTTGATAATACTTGGTCTACACCACTGTATCAAAATCCCTTGAGCTTTGGCATAGACCTTGTTGTCCATTCTGCTTCAAAATATCTGGGTGGACACAGCGATCTGGTCGGTGGTGTAATAGTTGGTAAGGGAGATTTGATTGAACATATATATACAACCGAAAGGCAGCAATTCGGCGGTATAATGGATCCTCATCTATCATGGCTTCTTTTACGGGGAATTCGTACATTACCCATAAGAATGGAGCGGCATCAGCATAATGCAATGAAGATAGCCCATTTTCTGGAATCGAGCCCGTATGTAGATGAGGTTTTCTATCCCGGATTAGAAAGCCATCCGCAATATACCCTTGCAAAAAAACAGATGCTGGGATTTTCCGGTCTGCTAAGTTTTACGCTTAATGGGACAGTACAGCAAAATGAGATATTCTTAAATAATATTACTAAATTTTACGTTGGTGTAAGCTGGGGCGGCTATGACAGCTTGATTTCGGGGGTAGGTATCCATTTGACTGATGAGCTTTCTCTTCAGATGTGTATTCCCAAAGCATTGGTAAGGTTATCTGTAGGTTTGGAAAATGTTGAGACGCTGCTTGAAGATCTAGAAAACGCATTACAACGTTCAAGACAATAAAGTTGTTGGAGTGAAATGTAAATGTCAAATATTAAGGAAGTTGGCTTTTGGGATTATTCAGCTGTACAGCATGGCTCGCTGGAACAATATACAGAGAGCGATTGGGACTGCTTGATTGAGGACATGGCTGAGCATGGTATAAATTCGTTTGTGCTTTCTGTAAAATGGATGACAACCGGTTATCGCTCTAGATACAATTGGCTTGATCAAAATCCAAGCAGCTCTGCAATAAAAACAGATAACAGAACAATACACTATGCATTGGAGCAGATGCAAAAGCGAAGTATAAAAACCTGGCTTTTGGCAGTTGTTACACAGTTTCCTAAAGATATTTTTGGATTAGGAGAGGTTTGGACTGCTGATTGGACCTACGATGCATTCGGATATGGTGTTGGTTATTATGATGTTGACCATCCGGGATTGTTGGAACGCGTCAACGATATGATGACGGAGATTTGTGAGCTGTTTGGCTCGAAAACAGACGGAATAATATTAGAGATTGAGTTTGCTGACAGAGAGGAACCGCACAGGATTCCTCTTTATAATGAATGGGCAGCAATTAATAACCGTCCGGACTATGACAAAATAAAAAGGATAGATTTGCAGCCCAGAGCATATCCGTTTTATCATTGGAGAGATTTTGCTACCCATCGCCGAATTGAGTTTATTAAGCAAGTCGAGAAAGCTATACGTAATACAGGTTTTCAAGGAACCTTGGCAACCATTAACGAAATTGAGCTGGGATTTGATGTTGCTATCTCAGGATCAAATCTAAGGATGATTAAAGAGGAACTGCCTGAAATAACGGTAGTAACATATGACGGTTTGTATGACCGCTCTCTTAATCGCCTTGCAACCTGTGACCTTTGTATGCAGTCCCCTCTTTCATTGGGAATAAAGACCCATTTTCTTTCGAGGGGTGTAATGCCTTGGGGAAACGATCCTAAAACCTTCGGCTCTTTGGAAAGACAGTGGGATATGACTATTGAGGATTGTCAGCGATATCAGCCCGATGCACTATGGTTTATGGGATCAGACTGCCGAGTACCCGGATATGTCTGCTCTCTGGAGGGCATAAGAAGATTCGGTTATCGTGATGGGCGGGAGGCCAGATTAAAACTGCTAAACAAAATAAAACTGGCTGCGCTTATTGATTAATAGTATATAGCAAAGCAGTTATACCGAATTTGAAAGGTCATAGGTATGAGTGAATTTATTATTAGCGGTAGTGACCGAATAATTTTAAGGGAATTGGCTAAAAAGCAGTATGCCTACTCCCAAAGTCCAGAGATGATTAGGTGTGTCCGGGATTGGTATGCACACAACGCATATGAAGGAACAAGACCGATGATTCACATTGAAATCTGGGGCTTTATCGATGAGATTATTACTCCACGCCTTGCATGTACGGGATTATTTGCCCGTCAGATTGAGACAATTCTGTACAGTAATTTTCTAAACTATGAGCTGTTCGGAGACGATAAGCCAGTACCGGATTATTTCGCTGTACACCGCGACCTTTACTTTGATCTGTTTAATTTAAAAGTAGAGGTTCAGTATGCTGACGGTGACGGTCAAGG
>CAYSTR010000039.1:0-11960 GCA_964433745.1 uncultured Oscillospiraceae bacterium
CGACCATGAGTGGTTTATTGCCTACTTCACATTCAGCGGTAATAATGATAATGACAAGCGTAAAACCGCACAAAAGATAATCGAAAACATAAAAAACCCCATACTGTGTGCGAGGATTGTAAAAAATGGCGAAACGGTGGCGTGTGGTTCATGTGTCACCGAGCGGGGGTTTGCATCACTTCTTAATATTGTGGTTGCGCCTTTGGAGCGCGGCAAGGGATACGGGCGGGAGCTGTGCTCGTCTCTTTTAAACGCGGCGAAAAGACTGTCGGCTCACACAGCCTATCTACAGGTAGTGACCGACAATAAAGCCGCCTTCAACCTTTATGAAAGCCTTGGCTACAAACCCTTATATTCCTATTGGTACAGGGTAAAAAAGGAGCACATATGAAAAAGATATTCATAGACGGACGAGAGGTTACAACATGGCTGCTCATCGACGAGCGGCTTTCTGATTTAAAGGGCATTTCACTGCTCACCATAGATGAGGACAAAAGAAAAGACCCGTTCGAGCGAAAAAGGCTCATAAACGAGTCGGACATTACATTCCTCTGTCTGCCGGACGATGCGGCGAGGGAATCGGTATCACTCTGCGAAAACCCCGATACCGTTATTATTGACACATCTACAGCGCACCGCACCGACCCCCGATTTGCCTACGGCTTCCCGGAGCTGTCGAGAGCGCACCGTGACGCGGTACTAAGGTCAAAGCGCATAGCCGTTCCCGGCTGTCACGCCACAGGCTTTGCGGCGCTTGTCTATCCGCTGGTGACAATGGGGATACTCCCCCCCGACTATCCGCTCACATGCTTTAGTATAACCGGCTACACAGGCGGCGGCAAGAAGATGATAGCGGAGTATGAGAGCGACACTCGTTCATCCGAATACGATGCGCCGAGATTGTACGGTCTATCGCTCTCACACAAGCATATCCCTGAAATGATGTACATCTGCGGACTAAAGAGAAAGTCTGTCTTTTGCCCTATAGTAGCAGACTTCCCCCGCGGTATGGCTGTATCCGTGCCGCTTAACCGAGATATGCTGACACGGCAGCTAAAAGGGCGGGAGATCCTTGATAAACTAAGCGATTACTACCAAGAGGGCAGTGTAAAGGTAATTCCCTTTATGGGAGAGGGCGTCCTTCAAAATGGCTTTCTTCCGTCTAACAAGCTGGCGGGGGAGAATACCCTCGAGATATTTGTAGGCGGCAGTGACGAGCAGATTATGCTCACATCGGTACTCGATAATCTGGGTAAGGGTGCTTCGGGTGCGGCGGTGGAGCTGCTACAGTTAATAGTTAACAGTGAACAGTGAACAATTTATGTGTCGCTTCGCTACGATTTTTATTAAGGGGTGGTTCATATTACTACTAAGATAAATGGTTCGGTGTGTGCTCCTAAGGGGTTTCGGGCTAATGGGGTATACTGCGGTATCCGCAAGAATAAATCTAAGCGTGATTTGTGCCTTATTGTGAGTGATGTTCCGGCGGTGGCGGCGGCTATGTATACGCAAAACAAGGTAAAGGGTGCGCCCATTACAGTCACACAGGAGAATCTTTCTGATAATATGGCGTGTGCGGTCATATGTAACAGCGGCAACGCCAATACATGCAATGCTGACGGTATCCACAAGGCTAAAGCCATGTGTGAAGCTACGGCAAAGGCTCTGGGGATTTCTGCTTCGGATGTTATTGTCGCCTCCACTGGTGTAATCGGGCAGCCGCTTCCTATAGAGCCTATCTTGTCCGGTATGGATGAGCTTGTAGAGGGTCTCTCGTATGAGGGGGATGAAGCGGCGGCGGAGGCTATACTCACCACCGATCTTACCCGCAAGGAGCTGGCGGTTTCGTTTGAGATAGGCGGTGTGACCTGCCGAATGGGAGGTATTGCCAAGGGTTCGGGTATGATTCACATAAATATGGCGACTATGCTGTCCTTTCTAACCACCGATGTCTTAATTACCCCGGATATGCTTAATAAGGCATTGAAACAGGTTGTAGCCGATACATATAACATGGTCAGCGTGGACGGAGACACCTCCACCAACGACATGGTGAGCATCATGGCTAACGGACAGGCGAATAACCCTGTCATAGATAAAGAGGGTGCGGACTTCGACACCTTTACAGCCGCCTTGACTGAAATTTCCACCTATCTGTCCAAAGCAATTGCCGCGGACGGTGAGGGTGCGACAAAGCTTCTGGAATGTACCGTTATAGGTGCGGACAGCAAGGATACAGCTAAGGCAGTGGCAAAGTCGGTCATTACATCGAGCCTTTTCAAAGCGGCGATGTTCGGAAAGGATGCAAACTGGGGACGTATCCTGTGTGCTGTGGGTTATGCGCCCTGCGATGTGGATATATCTAAAGTGGGCGTGACATTAAAGAGCAGCGCGGGTGAGGTGATAGTCTGCGAGAATGGTTCGGGTGTCGAGTTCTCGGAGGAAAAGGCACTGGCTGTATTATCCGAGAATGAGATAGGTATAGATATAAGACTGGGTAAGGGTGACTATAGGGCCACAGCATGGGGCTGTGACCTCACATATGATTATGTGAAGATAAACGGCGACTACAGAACATAATAGGAGAGTGTCATATGCACATATCAAACACAGACAAGGCGCAGGTGCTCATACAGGCACTGCCCTATATACAGAAGTATTTCGGACGTATAGTTGTCGTTAAGTACGGCGGAAACGCCATGATAAATGAGGAACTAAAGCAAGCTGTCATGAGCGATATCGTGCTCTTGTCCCTCGTGGGAATCAAGGTAGTGCTAGTGCACGGAGGAGGTCCCGAGATTACCGACATGTGCAAGCGCATGAACATAGAGAGCCGATTTGTGAATGGGCTTCGCTATACAGACGCGGACACCGCCGAGATTGTGCAGATGGTTTTGTGCGGTAAAATAAATAAGAACCTTGTCACCCTCATGGCAAAGCATGGCGGCAAGGCTCTGGGACTGTCGGGTATGGATGCGGGGCTTATTAAGGCGAAGAAGCTGGAGGGCGAGGTCGATTTAGGCTTTGTCGGTGACATTACCGCCATCAACACGCAGCCAATAATAGATGCACTGAATAACGGATACATTCCCATCGTAGCCACAGTGGGTGCAGACGAGGACGGGCAGGCGTACAACATCAACGCCGACACCGCCGCCGCCGCCATAGCCGCCGAGCTAAAGGCGGAGAATGTGATTCTCATGACCGATATAAAGGGGCTTTTGCGCGACAAGAACGACGAGACCACCCTCATTCCGGAGGTGCGTGTCAGCGAGGTTCCCGCACTCATAAGACAGGGCATTATATCGGGCGGCATGATTCCAAAGATTGAGTGCTGTGTGGAGTCGGTCAGACGAGGCGTAAAAAAGGCGGTTATCATAGACGGACGTACACCGCATTCCATCCTGTTCGAGATACTGTCGGACGAGGGCGTGGGGACGATGATTTTTTAAGGTGGAAACAAGCTTTAAGAACAGCTCCTTTTCATGCTTGCATTCTGCTAGTAAGCACATGCATACCCATCAAAACAAAAACCAAGGGGGGACTATCCTAATGAGCATAAAAGATACAACAAACGAATACATCTCATCCACCTACGCCCGTTATGAGCTTGAGCTGGTGTCGGGCAGGGGGTGTGAGGCAACAGATACAGCGGGGCGCACATACATCGACATGGGCAGCGGTATCGGGGTGAACTCCCTTGGCTACTGCGACCCGGAATGGACATCGGCCGTCGCAAAGCAAGCAGGGACATTAAATCACACCTCAAACCTCTACTACACCGAGCCGGGAGCGGTGCTTTCCGAGACGTTATGTAAAGCGTCCGGATTTAGCAGGGTGTTTTTCTGCAACTCCGGTGCGGAGGCGAATGAGGGTGCTATAAAGGCGGCGAGGAAATATTCAAGTGACAAGTACGGTGCGGAGCGTTATGAGATAGTCGCACTGGACGGTTCATTCCACGGACGCACGATTACCACACTGTCAGCAACGGGGCAGAGTGTGTTCCATAAGCACTTTAATCCGTTTACAGAGGGGTTTACCCATGCTAAGCCCAATGATATAGAGGATCTAAAAGCAAAGCTAAGCGAAAAGACCTGTGCCGTTATGATAGAGTTTATCCAGGGTGAGGGCGGTGTCGTCCCCCTAGACGAGGACTATGTACAGTCTATCTTTTCCATCTGCCGCGAAAAAGATATTCTCGTCATAGCAGACGAGGTGCAGACCGGCATCGGGCGTACAGGGACACTCTTTTGCTGTGAGCAGTACGGCGTAACCCCCGATATTGTCTCGTCCGCAAAGGGTCTGGGCGGAGGACTTCCCATTGGAGCGGTGCTCTTTAATGAAAGGACAGCGGGTGTGTTCGGTGCCTCCGACCACGGCACGACATACGGTGCAAACCCCATTGCCTGTGCGGGTGCTAATGTCGTTCTAAAGAGGCTTCTGTCGGACGGATTCCTTGAGGAAGTGGCAAAAAAGGGACAGTATATCCGTGACAAGGTGAGTCCCTTTCCGCATGTCAAGGAGGTGCGCGGTAAGGGACTGATGATAGGTGTGGAGCTAGACAAGATAGCGGCTGCTGATGTCGTGAAGCGTGCCATGACTATTGGGGACAGCGGAGCGATTTTCCTCACCGCAAAGACGGTACTGCGTATGTTACCGCCGCTTGTGATTACCTATGAAGAGATAGACAGAGCACTAAATGTATTACTGTTAGTATTAAGTGAAATATAAGTACAAGGGGAGTGACCGATATGAAGCATCTGCTAAAGCTTTTGGATTTGTCCGGCGCGGAGATAATGGAGATACTAAACCTTGCCGATCAGCTAAAATATGAGCACAAACACGGAATCCAGCATCATCACCTAAAGGGCAAGACCCTCGGTATGATATTTCAAAAATCCTCCACACGTACCCGCGTATCCTTTGAGGCGGGTATGTACCAGTTAGGCGGCATGGCACTCTTTTTAAGCTCCAACGATCTGCAGATAGGACGCGGTGAGCCGGTGGAGGATACTGCGCGTGTTCTTTCCCGCTATCTGGACGGAATCATGATAAGAACATTCGCGCAGGAAGAGGTAGAGTCACTGGCAAGGTACGGTAGCATTCCCATAATAAACGGACTGACCGATTTTGCGCATCCGTGTCAGGTGCTGGCTGACCTAATGACCATCCGCGAGCACAAGGGGACATTAGAGGGGCTGAAGCTCTCGTTTGTCGGGGACGGAAACAATATGGCGAACTCTCTCATTGTGGGCGGTCTAAAGATGGGAATGCGTGTATCTGTAGCCGCACCCAAGGGGTATGAGCCGGATAAAACCATACTGGACTTTGCAAAGGGGCAGAACTTTACACTAACCGAAAGTCCGGCAGAAGCGGTTACGGATGCGGATGTGGTGTATACCGACGTGTGGGCGTCCATGGGGCAGGAGAGCGAGGCGCAGGCGCGTAAGACCGCGTTTGCGGGTTACTGTGTGGACGAGGAGCTTATGAAGCACGCAAAACCGGATGCCATGGTTCTGCACTGTCTCCCGGCACACAGGGGCGAGGAGATTTCGGCGGGTGTCATGGAGGCGCATCCCGAGATATTTGACGAAGCGGAGAACCGTCTGCACGCACAAAAGGCTGTAATGGTTATGTTAATGAAGTAGGAATACGTTTTGAAAAGGATTAACGGAGCGGAGATACTCATACGTTCACTCATAGCCCAGGGTGTCCGAACGGCTTTCGGATACCCCGGGTCTATGGTTTTGCACGTATTTGATAAGCTCTATAAATATAAAAATAAGCTGCGGTTTATCATGACAGCGGGAGAGCAGGGAGCAGCTCATGCCGCCGACGGTTACGCCAGGGCAACAGGGGATGTGGGTGTGGTCATAGCCACATCGGGCCCCGGAGCGACAAACCTTGTAACCGGGATTGCCACTGCGCACCTTGATTCCGTTCCGCTTGTTATAATAACCGGCAATGTGCCGCTCTCGCAGATTGGGCGGGACAGCTTTCAAGAGGTAGACATCACCGGCGTGACGCTCCCTTTAGTCAAGCACAGCTACTTTGTCAAGGATGTGTCCGCTTTACAATCGATTGTAGATGAAGCGTTTAGTATTGCCCGCTCGGGCAGACCGGGCACAGTGCTTATAGACATTCCGATAAACATACAGACAGCACTGCTGCCCGAACCGTCATTTGCGCCGGTATGCGCTCAAATCGGTACAACCGAACCGGATGAAGAGATTTTAGCTAAAGCCGTTCACATGATAGACCAGTCCCTGCGTCCGTTTATCTATGCGGGGGGCGGCGTGGTGTCAGCGGGTGCATCAAAGGAGCTAATGGCACTGTCACGGCAGCTTTTAGCTCCTGTAGGTCTTAGCATGACTGGACTGTCGGCTATACCCTCCGATTATAGCCTTAATCTGGGCATGACAGGGCTTTTTGGCACGGACAGGGCGCGTGCGGCAATAGGGGAGAGTGACCTCATAATCGGGCTGGGGGTGCGCTTCTCCAACCGAGCCGTAGGGGAGCGGGGGGAGCTTCTGGAGGATAAATGCGTACTGCATGTGGACATTGACCCGGCAGAGCTAAACAAGAATGTTCCCGCAAGCCTTGCGGTTGCCGCCGATGTCAAGACGTTTTTAGAGCGTATAAACACGCGGGTAAAAAAACGCGGGACATGCATGTTTAATCTGCCGCCGGTTTTGACAGACGAATCCTATCCGGCACGTATTATAAAAAGTGTATCCGGATATCTTAAACCCTCTGACATTGTAGTTACGGATGTGGGAAAGCATCAGATATGGGTAGCCAGAGCCCTGAATATCGCGCGCCCGCGCTCGCTTCTCATGTCGGCAGGACTGGGTACAATGGGCTTCGGTCTGGGTGCTTCTATCGGTGCTTGTTTGAGCGGACAGGGGCGTGTAGTGCTGTTTACAGGGGACGGCAGCTTCCTTATGAGTGCAAATGAGCTTTCTACGGCGGTGTCTCTGGAGCTTAATCTGACCGTAATAGTCATGAACAATGCATCGTTAGGGCTTGTTCGGCAGTGGCAGCAGGAGCATTTTGAGGGGCGCAGTATGAGTACCGTTCTCAACCATAACACCGATTTTGTGAAGCTGGCGGAGGC
The DNA here is from genome assembly GCA_964433745.1 of uncultured Oscillospiraceae bacterium. Classification (GTDB taxonomy): domain Bacteria; phylum Bacillota; class Clostridia; order Oscillospirales; family Ruminococcaceae; genus CAYSTR01. The sequence goes on from CAYSTR010000039.1 coordinate 7,118, forward strand.
GTACGGTGCGGCAGGATTTCGTGCGGATACGCCGGAAAGCCTGGATTCGGTATTGGAGCGGGCGTTTTTGCACAAAGGAGTATCGCTTGTGGACTGTATAATCGGGATTGACGAAAAGGTGTAGGTGGGAAAATGCGAAGATTTATCATCGGGGCAATCGTAAACAACCAGTTCGGCGTTCTTATGCGCATTGCATCTCTCTTTTCGCGCCGCGGCTACAACATCGACAGCCTGACAGTGCGAGAGACCGAGGACGCGGCAGTGTCTCGTATGACTATTACCGCACTGGGGGACGAATCACTTCGTGATCAGATACTAAAGCAGCTAGACAAGCTCACGGACGTACGCCGCACATTTATCATGCAGCCGGACAAGACCATTGTCCGCGAGCTTATGCTCATAAAGGTATGCGCGGGTGAGAGACGAGCCGAGATTATCGAAGCGGCGGATGTGTTCCATGCTAAGGTGGTGGACTATACAAAGAGCGCCATATCCATGGAGCTGACCGGGGATGAAAGTAAGCTGTCCGCATTTTTAGAATATATGCGGGACTTTGGTATACTTGAGGTGTGCCGTACAGGCGTGACGGCATTGGAGAGGAGTGACGGTTAGACAGTATGAGACGCATAGAGATACTCGACTGTACACTGCGGGACGGTGCACAGGGGGAGGGCATTGCATTTTCCCTGTCGGACAGGCTGTCCATCGTAAAGCTTTTAGACGACTTTGGTGTGGACATAATAGAAGCCGGCAACCCTTTTTCCAATCCCAAGGACATGAAGCTGTTCCAGGAGATGAGAGGTAAGCGGCTCAAACAGGCGCGTCTGGCGGCTTTTGGCAGCACCTGCCGCCCCGGGCGCAGCTGTGACGAGGATGAAGCTCTAGCCGCTCTTATAAGCGCGGATACCCCCATTGTGACGGTGGTGGGTAAATCCTCCGCACTGCACGCCGAGCATATTATAAAGGTCGCACGGGACGAGAATCTTCTGCTTATAGAGAAAACAATGAGCTATCTAAAAAAAGCGGGAAGAACGGTCTGTTTTGATGCGGAGCACTTCTTTGATTCCGTTTTGGAGGATGAAGAGTACGCATTCTCTGTATTGATGTCGGCACTATCGGGCGGTGCGGACATATTGTGCCTGTGTGACACAAACGGCGGCACTACCCCGGAGCAGATATATATGATGACAAAGCGTGTGACCGAGCGGTTTTCTGATGTTCCTATATCCATTCATTGTCATGACGATATAGGCTGTGCCGTTGCGGGTTCTATGGCGGCGGTGTCGGCGGGTGCTAAAGGCGTACAGGGTACGTTTATCGGTATAGGTGAGCGGTGCGGCAATGCTGATTTGAGTGTGCTAATCCCCAACCTCTGCTTGAAACAGGGATATGAGTGCGCGGGGGAGCTTCCGGCACTGTCGGGTACCGTGACAGGTATATCCGAGCTCTGTAATCTGCCGCCGCGGGATAATCGTCCGTATACCGGCAGAAGTGCATTTGCTCATAAGGCGGGTATGCATTCGGACGGTGTAATGAAGCTGACAGGCGCATTCGAGCACGTTCCGCCCGAGACGGTGGGCAATCGGCAGCGCATATTAATGTCCGAGGTGACAGGGCGGGCGGCTATAGCGCACAAGCTGCAGTCCTTTATGCCGGGTCTGGATAAAAATGAGCCGATTGTGTCACAGGTATTGGAAAGGCTTAAAGAGCTTGAGCTTCAAGGCTATCAGTTTGAGGCGGCGGATGCGAGCTTTGAGATTATGGCACGGAAGCTGTGCGGACGGTTTAATCCGCACTTTACCCTGATTTTATATAAGACCATGGGGGAGTTTCCGATACCAGACGGCGGTATGCAGTCGTCCTGCATGATACGAGTTCAGGTGGATGGCAGGGAGAATATGACTGCCGCCATGGGAAACGGTCCGGTAAACGCCCTCGATTTGGCTCTGCGCGAAGCACTCCTTACGTTCTATCCGGAGCTTTCCACTGTGAAGCTGACCGACTATAAGGTTCGGGTGCTAGAGGAAAAGGAAGCTACAGCCGCCCGTGTGAGGGTACTCATAGAGTCCTCGGACGGTGAGCGCCGCTGGACGACAGTGGGTGTGTCTGCCGATATAATTGAAGCAAGCTGTATGGCTCTGGTAGACAGTATTGAATACAAGCTGCAAACGCTTTAAATTAAGTTTTAGGAGATGATATTTTTGGGAATGACAATGTCGCAAAAAATCCTGTCCGCACACTGCGGCGGGAGAGAGCTTAAAGCGGGGGAGCTAATCCTCGTGAATGTGGACAGGGTGCTGGGAAACGATATTACGACACCTGTTGCGGTGGGCGAGTTTGACCGTCTGGGTCATACCAGCGTGTTTGACCGTGAAGGTGTGGTGCTTGTCATGGATCATTTCACCCCCAACAAGGACATAAAATCGGCGGAGCAGTGTCTATGTGTGCGAAACTTTGCACATAAATACGATATAGAGAACTTTTTCGATGTGGGGGAGATGGGGATAGAGCACGCCCTAGTCCCAGAGCGGGGCTTGGTCACTGCGGGAGACGTGTTTATAGGTGCAGACTCCCACACCTGTACCTACGGCGCATTGGGAGCATTCTCGACAGGTGTCGGCTCTACCGATATGGCGTGTGGAATGGCAACCGGCAAGGTATGGTTCAAGGTGCCGTCAGCAATTAGGTTTAACCTCTCGGGCAGACTGCCGCAGGGCGTGTACGGAAAGGATCTCATTCTCCACATTATCGGCATGATATCGGTTTCGGGAGCTTTGTACCAGTCCATGGAGTTTACAGGCGAGGGACTGGCCTCCATAAGTATGGACGAGCGTCTCTGTATTGCCAACATGGGAATCGAAGCGGGTGCAAAGAACGCCATATTCGAGGTGGACGACATAACCCTTACCTACCTTATGGAGCACGGTGCACGGTCTCCTAGGGTTCATAAGGCGGATGCCGATGCAGAGTATACCGCCCAGTATGATATCAATCTGTCCGAGATAAGACCTGTTGTCTCCTGCCCTCACAGCCCGGACAATGTAAAACCGGCATGTGAGCTTTCACATATCGAGATACATCAAGCGGTTATAGGCTCGTGTACAAACGGACGCATAAGCGACCTTAAAGCGGCGGCGGATGTCCTAAAGGGGAAAAAGGTGAAAAAGAGTGTTCGTGTAATAATAATACCCGCCACACAGTTAATATATCTGGAAGCCCTGCGGTTAGGATACATCGAGACGTTTATAGAATCGGGATGTGTAGTGTCCACACCCACCTGCGGGCCCTGTCTAGGCGGTCATATGGGGATATTGGCACAGGGCGAGCGTTGCATAGCCACAACCAACCGCAACTTTATCGGGCGTATGGGACATACAGGCTCGGAGGTATATCTTGCCAGTCCTGCTGTTGCCGCTTACTCTGCTATAAACGGATACATTTCAGATAAATAGGAGGAGCATATGAGAGGATTTGTACACAAATACGGAGATAATATTGATACCGATGTCATCATTCCAGCAAGATTTTTGTCCACCAGCGACCCGAATGAGCTGAAAAAGCACTGCTTGGAGGATATAGATGCGGAGTTTGCGGCGCGTGTGAAGCCGGGAGATATTATAGTCGCCGGGGAGAACTTCGGGTGCGGTTCATCAAGAGAACATGCACCTATTGCCATAAAGGCGGCGGGTGTGTCCTGCGTCATAGCCAAAAGCTTTGCTAGAATTTTCTACCGCAACGCTATAAATATTGGTCTCCCCATCATAGAGTGCGGTGAAGCACCCGAATGTGCGTCCTTTGGGGACGAGCTGACGGTGGAGCTTTCCGGCGGGTATTTTACGAACGAGACCACAGGCAAGCGCTATGACACCGTGCCGTTTCCCGAATTTATCACATCAATTATAGACGCAGGCGGGCTTATTGAAGCCATAAAAAGCGGACAGATTAAGTAAGGAGCAGTTTATGTCATATAATATAGCCGTAATTCCCGGGGATGGTATTGGCCCCGAAATAATAAAATCCGCCGTACAGGTATTGGATGCGACAGCTAAAAAAGCCGGTTTTTCTCTTAACTATAACTATCTTCCGGCGGGAGGATGCGCCGTGGATGCCCTTAGTACACCCTTGCCGCAGCAGACGGTGCAGTCGGCACTAGGGTCGGATGCGGTGCTTCTGGGTGCTGTGGGCGGTCCTAAATGGGACACGCTGCCGGGGGAGCTGCGTCCAGAAAAAGCGCTTTTGGGGCTTAGAAAGGCACTTGGTCTGTATGCGAACCTGCGTCCGGCAACGCTAATTCCCGCCCTTTCCTCCCGCTGTGTCCTTCGTTCGGATATAGCCGCACAGGGGATAGACATAATGATAGTAAGAGAGCTGACAGGCGGTATATATTTCGGTAAAAGCGGGCGCGAGGGGGACAGTGCATATGATACCGAGAGCTACTCCGTGGGGGAGATTGAGCGTATTGGTATTGTCGCATTTAAGACTGCCATGAAGCGCAAAAAGAAGCTGGTCAGCGTGGACAAGGCAAATGTCTTGGAAAGCTCGAGGCTCTGGCGTGAGACCATGCACAGGCTGTCGGAGCGTTATCCGGAGGTGTCGTATTCGGACATGCTCGTAGACAATGCAGCCATGCAGCTGGTAAAAGCACCATCCGCACTGGATGTGATGGTGACCTCAAATATGTTCGGTGATATATTGTCGGACGAGGCATCCATGCTGACCGGTTCAATAGGTCTTTTACCGTCTGCGTCACTGGGCGAGGGTACGCGCGGACTGTACGAGCCGATACACGGCTCTGCCCCCGACATAGCAGGTACAGGCACAGCAAACCCCACTGGAACAATAC